>JBMZTB010000013.1:0-32615 GCA_049623485.1 Candidatus Poseidoniaceae archaeon | reverse complement strand
TTCAAGGAAGGGTTCTTTCTTGAACACGTGATTGATTAAGACCAACCCATTCGTGTTCGAGGGATTCACCATAACGCCCTTGTAAACAAAACAAACAAACGCATGGGCTTTCTATGGGCCATATACAACCCTAGCGACGCGACAGGCGTCTCACAGAAGGGTATCTGATGGGTGTCGGGTCAAAGATTATACAGAGGAGTTGTTAGGCTTCGAAGAGGATAATGAGTTTGCTCAATCATTACAGTAGAAATGAAGTGAAAGATGACCTCATAGCAGAATTGGCATCTGGAGAAATTTCGCACCGCTTTGAAGTTGTTAGAGAATATACAGGTCACACAGGTGGAAGAAATATTGCAAGCAACACATTCAGTACAATCTTTTTCCTTCCTTGGCTTATTGGAGGCCTCATTTTCATACTTGCAGGATTTGTTGCTCTTTTTGGCCCAGATAGTGAGGTTCCAATCTTTGTTACTTTATGCTGTATTTTTCCTGGCGGGATTATCGTGACAATGATTGGCTTTTTTAGTGTCAGAGATTCAGTTGGGGAAGTGATTAATCCGGAAGAGTATGAGAAATATGAGGTGACTGTATTCTTCAATCGTGGTGAGCGATACCTCGCAGAGGTCAAGGTTGTTCTTGATGCAACCAATGATGATTTAATTGGTGATATCACATTTCTCGATGAGATTACTCTCTCAAACAAAAGCGAGATTCATTGTAAATTTATTCCTGGTTCTGACGGTGCTGTAAGGCCAGATTTCAACAATTTTTTTCTATCACATGGTGATGTATCCATCCAGCTAGATGATCATACATATTTGAATGATAAAAAAAGAATTGCAATTGCGAAAGAATGGTCTGAAAAACTTGGTGTGATCATTGGAGAGCCTTTACTCAGGTGAGCAATCCACCAACTAATTGATTCGGATAAGTTGGAAGGGGTTATCCGATTACCCTTACAATTTCTAAAACCTGTTTGAAGGGTGTTCAGTGGGCCTGTCGGAACGCTACCCTCTGCTTTTCCTGAAACTATTGTAAACTATTGATTGCTTTCTATTTCGAGCAAACTGGCACCTTGCTCGACACGTTCGCCTGCAGAAAAGTGTACAGCAGTAACAATTCCATCTTCTGAAGCAACCACTCTATGTTCCATCTTCATTGCTTCAAGGATCATCAGAGTTTGACCTGCTTCAACTGATTGCCCTTGGGATACGAGTACTTCAAGAACAGTACCCGGCATCGGAGCTACTAGACCTCCATGCTGTTCATCAGCACTTGCTCCGGGCTCAATTCTCTCTAGAGTATAGATGTGGCCGCTATGATGAACCCACCAGACATCACCAACTTTGGCAACGTGCGCCCATGCTTTTGTTCCGTCTTCGAAATAGATTCGAACCCTACCATCTTCTTTTGGATGGGCGCAATGATTCGAATACGTCCATATTTTTGGTGTACGCTCAAGTGACACCTCATGGAGCTCATTGTTGAATCTGAACTCATGCTGCATCAAGGATACCTCCTATTGAGTGTCTGGAAGGGGCTTGGGATACCTTCTTTCGATGAAGAGGTGGATATTGATGCTCTATGCATCCCAGTCGTTTCTGCAACTGCTGCAGTCATTAAAGCAACATCGAGATGTTCCTGAGTTGGGGTGAAATCGTAACCGGTTGGAAAAACATCGTCGATCATCGTGGTATACGTATCGCCACTGATGACTTCCTTGGTATCACAAAGGGCTCGTAAGAAACCAATGTTGGTGGTTGTTCCAAGAACAACAAATTCGTCAAGTGCGCGACGCATACGTTGGAGTGCTTCTGCTCTTGATGGTGCCCAAACAATGAGTTTTGCAAGCATTGGATCGTAATGGGGAGTTACATCGTCGCCTTCTCTTACACCTGTATCCAAACGAATGCCTGGCCCTGTAGGAGGTCTGAAAACTGCAAGTGGGCCAATCGCTGGAAGGAAGTTATTGCTCGGATCTTCAGCATATAATCGAACTTCAATCGCATGCCCTCTGAGTTCCAATTCTCCTACAGACATCGGTTCTCCTGCTGCAATACGCAGTTGTTCACGAACCAAATCAACTCCTGTGACCATTTCAGTAACTGGATGTTCAACTTGAATTCGTGTATTCATTTCTAGGAAATAGAAGGAACCATCTTCTGCGAGTAGGAATTCAACAGTTCCTGCGCCAACATAATCAACAGCTTTGGCAGCAGCCACAGCGGCTTGTCCCATTTGTTCGCGAAGATTTGGAGTCATGGAAGCACAAGGTGCTTCTTCGAACACTTTCTGATGACGTCGTTGAACACTGCATTCACGCTCCCCGAGGTGTATGCATCTACCATGCGTATCTGCGAGTACCTGAATCTCAACGTGCTTTGAAGTCTGAAGAAGTTTTTCGACATAGACACGGCCGTCTCCAAACGCAGTAACTGCTTCACGTCGTGCCGAACGTGCTGAAGATTCGAGTTCTTCTTGAGCATGAACAACACGCATCCCCTTTCCTCCACCTCCTGCAGTCGCTTTCAAAAGGAGCGGATACCCAGTTTCAAGGGCCGCTTGATGAATGTCTTGAAGCGCACGTTCTTCGTCCTCCTCTTCGATTTCGACACCAGGAATGACTGGAACACCTGCTTGCTTCATGATTTGACGAGCAGACATTTTGTCACCCATTTGTTCAATGGCTTGAGGAGATGGACCAATCCATATCAATCCCGCATCCATTACAGCCTGAGCAAATTCTGCTCGTTCTGAAAGGAAACCAAAACCAGGATGGATTGCATCTGCGCCTGTATCCTTAGCAACCTGAATGATCGCTGCACCATTGAGATATGTTTCAGTGATTGAATCACCTTCGAGAAGAACAGACTCATCAGCAAGTTCACGGAACATTCCAGTACGATCATTTTCCGCATAGATAGCAACAGATGAAAGACCAGCCTCTCGACATGCACGGAGGATGCGACAGGCGATTTCGCCACGGTTCGCAACCAAGACACGTCGAATCATCGTCTCACCTCATTCTTGTTTCCAATCTGCAGGACGCTTTTCTAAGAATGAGGACAGCCCTTCTTGGCCTTCTCTTGAACCACGCATTCTACTCGTGAAATCGAGTGTCCAGTTGCGAAGAGATTCATCATCCCCAGTCCATCGATCAAATCCAACACTGAGCTCCTTTGCCAGCGTTGCTGCGCTTGGCCCTGTTGTAAGGACCTCTGAAATGATTGAACCAACGGCTTCTGAAAACGCATCTGAATTATCGACAACTCGTTCAATAAATCCGATACGAAGTGCTTCTTCTGCTTTGATTCTACTCGCTTGCATAGCCAAACGACGGAAATTGGCTGAACCGACTCTACGGTACACGTAGGGTCCGATGACCGCTGGGAGAATCCCCAATTTTGCTTCAGAGAGGGCAATTTTAACATCTTCTGCGGCGATGACATAATCGAGGCAAGCGATCAATCCTGCACCTCCGCCAAGGGCTACACCTTGTATCGCTCCGATTGTGAAGCATGGATGAGACCACAGTCCATTGAAAAGACGGTCGAGACGTTCACTATCCTTTCTGTTCTCTTCAGGGGTGTTTGCGCCTGCATCTCGCATCATGTTGATGTCAGCACCGGCACAGAAGTGGCGACCTTTCCCTGATAGAATCAGTGTCCGTAGGTATTGATGTCCATTCGCATCAAGCAATGCATCTTGACGACCAGCACTTCGTTCGGCAGTCCATTCAAAGATTTCAATCAATTCTGTGATCATCGTCACATTCATGGCATTGTATTTGTCTTCTCGTGCTAATTCGACGCGTGCTGAACTTCCATCTACAATCAAGGAAACGAGTGTTGTTTCTGGAGGATTATCAATTGTTGTCATTCTAAAAACCTCAATTGTAATTTTAAATTTTCAATTAGAATTTACATTCTAAAAATTCCATATTTTCCTTCCGGCATTGGCGCATTTCGAGCAGAAGCTAGACAGAGCCCGAGGACATCTCTGGTATCCCGTGGATCGATGATGCCATCATCCCATAATCGAGCAGTGGAATAGTAAGGCGAACCTTCACGTTCATATTTCTCAAGGATTGGAGAGCGGAAAGCTTCCAATTCATCTCCATCCATAGGAAGAAGGCCTTCTCGAGCACGTTGATCTTGTTTGACAGTCGTCAATACATCTGCAGCTTGTGGACCACCCATGACTGAGATTCTGCTATTTGGCCACATGAAAAGGAAACGAGGGTCGTAAGCACGACCGCACATGCCGTAATTCCCTGCACCATGAGATCCTCCAACAATAATCGTGAACTTTGGTACATTGACACATGAGACTGCTGTTACGAGTTTAGCACCATCTTTAGCAATCCCCCCTGCTTCGTAGGCCTTTCCAACCATAAAGCCGGTAATGTTCTGAAGGAAGACAAGAGGAATGCCTCGTTGGCCACATAACTCAACAAAGTGTGCGCCTTTGACTGAAGATTCTGAAAAGAGAATTCCATTGTTGGCTACAATTCCAACTTTATGCCCATGGATATGAGCAAAGCCACAGATCAGGGTCGTCCCATATCGTGATTTGAATTCATGGAATCGTGAACCATCAACAATACGTGCAATGATTTCACGGACATCAATTGGGGTGCGATTATCGCTTGGAATCAATCCAAGTAAATCTTCAACGTCGTGCGCAGGAGGTTCAGGGTCTTGAATTGCAGCAGGTGCGAGTGTGCGTGGCCCAAGGTTTTCCACAACGTTTCGAACCATTCGTAACGCTTCAGTTTCATCTTCTGCGTAATGATCTGCAACGCCTGATTGTACTGTATGGACTTCAGCACCACCCAATTCTTCTGCTGTTACTTCTTCACCTGTTGCAGCCTTGACCAATGGCGGCCCTGCTAAGAAAATAGTCCCGTTTCCTTTGACGATGATGGACTCATCGCTCATTGCTGGAACATATGCTCCCCCTGCGGTACATGACCCAAGGACGGCAGCAACCTGGGGAATGCCATCCCCAGACATCTTTGCTTGGTTGCGGAAGATACGTCCAAAGTGACCAATGTCTGGGAAGACCTCATCTTGCATAGGAAGGAAGGCACCGCCTGAATCGACCAGATAGATGCATGGAAGATGATTTTCGTGAGCAACTGTTTGTGCACGAATGTGTTTCTTAACAGTCATTGGGTAATACGAACCGCCTTTGACGGTTGCATCATTTGCTACAAAGAGGACTTCACGCCCATGAACACTGCCGATTCCAGTTACAATACCTGCTGAGTGAGCACGGCCATCATACAATTCGTATGCAGCTAATGGAGAGAGTTCAAGGAAGGCTGTTCCAGGGTCGATAATACGCTCAATACGCTCACGTGCAAGCATCTTGTTTCGGCTTCGATGGCGAGCAACGTATTTTTCTCCACCACCATTACTGACAACATCAAGACGTTCCCGTAGAGTTTCAATCAAGGAGATATTGTGTTCACGACGTGCAGAGAAATCCGGATCGGCTTTGTTTACTCGTGTCGGAAGTCGATCCATCCCTGCCACCTATTGCAGACCAATCGGCTTAGGAACTTCAAATCACCGTCGCATCAAACACCGAGCATCAATCGACCAATGTCTCGCAATCCTGGAGCGAGACCGACGATCAAAACAGCCAATACAATGAGCATGCGAAGATGGGCTTGCCTCTTTTCGACACGCATTTCTATGAAAATGTACGTGATGGTCGCAACAAGCGCAGCCTTGACCAAAGCGAACAGCCAAGCCCCCTCAACATTCCAGCCAATCGAATCGCTAATGGTTCCACCATACTGGATTACTGCGTCACTAAGAGGGTGCTTTTCTGAATAACCGAAATAATCAATTCCAACCATCGTAGCAAACCCGTCGCACAGTTGCCCAAAGACCATGGCAAGGACAAGTGGACTAGCAAGAAGTGCTTTATTCGAAAGGAGTTCGATAGGATGGTTTGAAACCACCTTTTCTTCTGCCTCCCATGCCTTAATCGAAACACCCTCTGGAAGGACGCCTGCTTCAAAGCCACTGAGTTTAAGCTGGTGTGCATCGTCTTTTCCAATTCTGTACAATGCATAACATACCACAGCAGGTATTCCCAAAACTACCAAAGCAGGCCAAAATACGATGTCATTCGGCATTCGCCCTGATTCCTGTAACCAAGGTGTGGATGCTAACTGAGCCCAATGGCCAAGCCCGACGAAACAAGCACCTACTGCAAAGGAAAACAATCCACGAGAAACCGAGTCCCAATCCCGAGTGTTGTGCATTGTAAATATGAGAGAACCAAAACCTAACACAAGTCCTACAATAATCCAGGCGACACCCATGTCGTGAGCAGCATATCCTGGCCTAAACAACAATGCCCACATGGCGAAGAGTGCCAGACAAAGAAGAGGGACCAATCGAATTCTAAGATTTAATTCTCCAAGATCCCCTTCAACATCATCCCATCGATTTCCAACAAGATAGGAAATGATTCCTATGCCAATGAGCCAAGTTGCAAGATGGAGATGAATGATTGGGGAAATGAGAAGCCAATCGATAGAAGATGGGAAAAAGTCTGCATCTTCGAGCACCCTAAGGATAGGTGCCAAACAGACCCAAGAAATCAGAGCATACATCATCTTATCATTCACAGGAAGATTTAGTGTTCGGAAGAGTGCCTGGAAGACAACAACTGAAATCAGGAGACCGAATGTATAGATTGCAGTATTTTGAGGCGTATAGCCTGCATCACCTTGCTCGCCTGCATCTGCTTCGACTGGTTCCCAAATGACGGGACGTAATCCATCATCCCATACCATTTCATTTTGGAAGAGCAATCCAAGCAGAAGGAGAACTCCTAATCCCAGAACAATCCTTGTCGCTGCCCTTTCAAGCACTGAAAGACGACTCGAAGGCAATGCAGGTTCATGATTTAGAAGAATTTCATCTATGGACTCAATCGAACTCATGGACTGTCCTCATTCTTGCGACTAGGAAGTGGGCAATATCTCTTCCCTATGGAAGATTCACTCTTCTTCGGTTGCTGCAACTCGAGGCTCGTGCTCTTCAATGAAGGACACCTTGCCACATTCTACAGCATCTCTTAGAACTGTTACCAAACGGAATTTCATCATAGCCGCATTGGTGTCGAAAAGCATTGTTTGAGGAATAACGATGTTGAGATCGTCTCCATCAAAGGTTACTCCGAAATCGGAGTGGCCAGTATTTGATTCGAGCAATGCTGCAACTTTTTCTTCCTTACCTTCAACGACCTTAACGATCTTGAAGTTGTACTTGAGTGTCTTTCCAGCCATTGGATGGTTGTAATCAATACGAGCACGGCCAGCAGCAAGGAAGGACAAGTATCCTTGTCGTCCGCCGATGTTGACAGGAGCACCGAGATAGAGTTGGTTTGGATCTCGGACTGCACGACGTAGTTTGTCGATGCTGATCGTTTCGATTTGTTCAGAGTCTTTCTCTCCGTACGCGTCTGCAGGTGCTAGCTCGAGTTCGATGTCCTTGTTTGGCTTAGCAGCGAGAAGAGCCTCTTCGAATCCTGGAATCAGAGAGCCAGAGCCAACAACACACACCATTGGTTGGTATGTGCGGTTTTCTTCGTGTACTTCATGTTCCTTCGCAGTTGCTTCTTTTGTTGTCTCGATCAAATCGCCTGTTTCGCCATTGTAGAGGTCGTAATCAACGTGAATAATGTCGCCTTCTTCCATGTGTTCATCACCTGAATGCTCCGCCGACTCTGATGGCGTTCATAAGTCAATTGGCTAAAGATACTACTCTTCTTCTGCCTTAATATGGGCAATTTTGCGTGCATCGAGGACTGTGATCCATGCCATTCCAACCATCATAATGGCCCAACCAGCCCAGACTAAATGGGACGCTGGGAGGTCGTAGATGATGACCCGCATCCTTTGAACAGATTCTTCACCATCGGATTGAACTTGCTGCATCATGCTTGAAGATTGAGAGCCATCAAAAATGAACACGATGTCTCCGTGAGAGCGAACCAAGGTATCCACCTCGCTGCGGGGAGGGTTCGGAGAACTATCGAATCCGATCAATCCTGGTTGGACAGTACCGATCTTTTCACCGTCTTGATAGACACTGATTACTGCGCCCACATATCGATCTCCAACCTCGAGATCTTCATCATCGAGTACAATTTCTTCGAACATGTACTCATAGCCTCCAACTTCAACAAATTCGCCTCGAACAAGCGTAATTCGGTGCGATGCGTCACCACGATCGACAAGAACGGTTGTGAACACATGGCCAATCAATAGAAGCAGTAGACCAAAATGAACTAGGTGAGCAGCAGGCGCTATTTTGTTGATGCCTGAATGTTTGACTCTACGGACAACTTCCGCACCCATCGGAACGACAGCAACCAACACCGCTGGAAGAACCAACCATGCGATGGTTCCCCGTGAAAGATATTCTGAAATCGGCTCGCTTGCGTCACCACCTAGCGCTGAAGGTAGGAATGTTGCGAATAATATGGAAACCAACGCAACGCCTGCGACAATCGAGGCAATACGTTGAGGTGATTGATGCCGAGATGTGTAAGCAAACATGGCCAAGGCCACAGCCATGATGAATGGCGCACCATACAATTCGTGTGCTTCGAATAAAACAGCATCAATGCTCGAAATCAAGATTACGAGCGTGAGAATGAGATACAGACTTGTCAGGACAACTGGAGCCCACAATGCTAAACGAAGAATAAATGCTCGTGAAAGCCAGTTTGTAGATTCCGTCTCCTCTTCACCCATAACAAGCCAAGGTAAAATATAGAATCCAAGTAAAATGGCTGCTATGTATAAATCAACCAATCCAGACCATGCTGATGCGAGACACATCATTGTTCCAGCCGCACCCCACCCCCATGCTTTGCGGGCATCATCAGCGTTGTACAATGGTGCGAATATCAAGGCATTTAGTAGAGTGAAGAGAAGATCTTGAGTGAGCAAATAAGCCACGAGTGGAACAATAATTAGCCAGGGAAGTGAAAGATAGCCTTTGTAGGACCATAATTCCTCGTCCGTAATGAGTTTTTTCTGAGGCCACTCAACCAGTGTAGGTGCAAATACCACACCGACGAAGAACAGCGCAGGTACATGTTCGTAGGAAGTGTAATCAAACAAGACTGCGATGGCTGCTCCAACGATAGGGATGAAGAAAAGATAAGACATTGGTCGCTTTGTTTGTCCTTGTGTCGCTCGAATAAACACTCCAGATAAAAGAAGAATGACAAGAACGTAGGATACAATTTCAACACCTTCAGCTTTGTCTTTAAGCAGCAACATTCTACTAAAGACATCTGTTGGGGGCGTTCCTTCTCCTTTTACAACAAATGTGTGGACTGAAGCAGCCCAAACACCGCCTGCACGTGTGACAAGGGTCGCAAATAATGCCAAAGCACCGGCTGCCAAACCTAATCCAGTCCACATCAAGGTCGAAGTCTTCCCTGGTCGAGTTCGTAAATGTCCCATCAGAACCAAAGCAAGCCAAGGAAGGAAGGAACCCGTTTCTACAGGATCCCAAGCCCAATAACCCCCCCAATCAAGAACCATGTATGCCCAAAGTCCACCAAGACCGATTCCTAAGGTTGCAATAAGAAGACCTGGTCGTGTTTGATGGAGCATTCTCTTGTCGATGTCTTCATCATCACCGCTCTGTAGGATGGAAACGGATGTTGCTGCTAAGGCAATGCAGAGTGAATAGGCTAAGAAGACGAGAGGCGGGTGGATGACCATCAAGTCGGTTTGTAGAAGTTCGTTCAATCCAGAACCTCTCAAGTTGAGAGGATTCTTTGCAAATGGATCGAGTGTCATCGCTATCAGAATAAGCAACAAGGTAAATCCGTGCATCAATCGTAGGCGAAGTTTGTGGGTTGCTTCCTGTTCCGATGCGAGGGGGCGTCCAAACCACCAAGCGACCAGTCCCATCCAAGCAGCCCACATTAACAACGGACCTTCTCGGGCAGCCCAGGTTGCTGCAAAGCGATACTTCAACGGAAGATCTTCACCACCGTTCAGCGCTACGTGAAGGAGATCTGTATCATTGACGATGAAGCGGGATGCAAGCGCAACAAACGGAGCTGCAACTGCTAAATGCAACCCAACAGAAGCAAGGGGCCGTTCAACACGCCATTTTGGCCATGCCATCATCACGATGCAAGCGACGACAGCGAGTCCGAGTGTCAATCCCCACATATTCGCTCCAGTGTCGCAACGTTGTTATTGCTTTGTGTAGAATCATCACCAGCCGAAGTGTTTTGCACGACTGTATCCAAATGAGAGCAATACCGAGATTATTCTCTTTAAAAGCAACGTAGGTTTGCGAAAGAGAATCTTCAGACCTATTCCGAGTTTCTGGATTGGACCCATGTTTCCAAGTTCTTCTGGAAGGCATTTCGCCATGGCTTCCATTTCCTCATCTGAGAGATCGTAGAGCGCTTCTTTCCCTCGTAGAATTTTGTGATACGGTGGAAAGGTAGATTTCCAAGCGGTTTCATACGGTTTCAAACTCGCTTGAGTTAAATCTCCCTTTTCCATTGCCTTAGCGATGACTTGTGCCGCTTCTCGGCCCGACCAAAGAGCAAGATGAGAACCGCCTTCAAACAATGGAGAAGTAAAACCGGCAGCATCTCCAACTAAGATGAGTCCGTCCCCAGTAGTCGTACTTCTCGGCCCTGATATCGGAATTGTACCCCCAAATGGTTTAATTTTCATTCCGTCCTTTCTCCACGGAGGGTTTACAGCAGGCTTTCCGTCAAGGTATGTGTCTTGGATAAATGAATCAAGATAACGAATCGCTCCTTTCTTATCGGTTGTAACAAGTCCAACATTCGCTCGTTCACCTTCCTTTGGAATCATCCAAACATAGCCATGGGGAGAATATTTTGGCCAGAGATAGAAATCAAGGTATCCATCATTAGGAACCTCATTCAGTTCGTATTGAAATCCTGCAATAACCTCGACCTCTGTACCCATGTCGAGTAATTTTGAGGCTGCTCCTGAAACTCCTGATGCATCAATTACAGCGGAACATTCAATTGGAAATTCATTTCCTTTTCCTTCAATAATCCAATTGGAAAATCTATTTTCGCTATTGAAAATTCTTTCCATCTTTGTTACTCGATGATTGAGTTGAAGTTCCGCTCCTAATTCAACGGCTTCTCCAACCAGCCATTGTTCAAACAAATGTTTCTCAAGAACGTAGCCAGGCTCAGTTAGAAGTTTACTTACCCCGCCTGGAAAGATGACACGGATTCCCTTTACATCAAGTGCCTTAACATGATCCGGAATCTCAAGGTCTAAATTTTGTACCGCTAACTCTGACAAACATTCGCCGCAGTGAACTGGAGTCCCAACCTCAGGATCTGCTTCGACAATGATGGTGGAAAGGCCTAGCCGAGAAGCATGGAGAGCTGCCGAACCACCCCCTGGGCCCGCTCCTATGACGAGGACATCACAACGCCTTGGGTCCTCTGCCATGTTCCTATGAGACCCTGCTGACACATGAACCAAACGGTGGAAGGAAAGGTGACCAATTGTGCTCTTTAGGGACCTCCAATCTTTGATCGTAAAATGTGCAAGAGGTGTTTCTGAGCCCTTTTTCTCATATTCAACGATATCATTTACGAGCCGGGTAAACCATTTTAGATTCTGATTGCCATTCCTGTGGAGGCCATGGCTGGCGTAGATTTCTAGAACGACGTCAATCTTTGAGGTGGCACAATGAATAAGTTACAGCCTCAAGAGTGGTCATCAAACCGGGGACTTCTGCTCATTCTGCCGTTTTGAGAGCAATGCCTATTCGAGCAATTAAATCTATATTTTACCCGCCATTTAGTTAACCTTTTTTAAAAAAAAGTTACATCGGATTTATATTACTTGTGTTTTAGGGTCTAGTTATGTCACTTGCACCTACTGATTATGACTTTGGAAACGCTTCGAATTATTTCTTTGCTACAACGATTACCTGCGCTAACGAAGAAGCACGTGCGATGTATGTCGAAGCATACGGACACATGCTCAACTACAATCATGAGCAAGCAATCGCATGTTTCACCAAATGCGCTGAACTTGACCCCACCTGTGCCATGGCATATTGGGGAATTGCGTACTGTCTTTCATCAAGTTACAACTGGGCACCTGGTCTCGGATCTGGTTATGACTCAATTCAACTCGCTCTTGCTAACAAGGATGGATGCACTGAATTAGAAATCGATCTCATTGATGCTCTTTCGCTTCGCCACACAAAGGAAGCTCGTGATCAAATGGACCCTACTGTGCTCAACATGGGGAACACGCCCGAATTGAATGCTGCTTTCGCTGACGCTATGGAACCAATCTACGAAAAGTATGCAGGCAACCTTGATGTTGCCGCTATCTATGTTGAAGCATTGATGAATCTCAACCCTTGGCAACTATGGGAAAAGAACACAACAACAGGCGAGATTACGCCAATTGATGAAAACACTCTTCTTTTGATTAAAGTGATGGAAGATGCTTTTCAAAGCAGCGAAGAAGCCAAGGTTCACCCTGCTCTTTGCCACCTATATTGCCACGCTCTTGAGTTGTCACCATACCCTGAACGTGCGCTCCCAGCCGCAGACGTTCTTCGAACACTTATGCCAGGATTTGGCCATCTAGTCCACATGCCATCTCACATCGATGCGTGGGTTGGACAATGGAAAGAGGCAATGGAATGCAACATCGCTGCTGTTGAAGCAGACGACCATTACGTTAATTTGACTGGGAACGAATCTCAATTCTACAAGTTCTACAGAATGCACAACCATCACTTTGTTGTATGGTGCGCTATGTTTGAAGGGCGCTATGATGTTGCAATGAAGTATGCTCGCAAAGCAGTTGAAACACTACCGGCCGGAGACAAAGACTCTGGAGTACAATTCATGCTTGCAGGAATCATTCCAATGGGAGCTATTTTCCTTGAATCCTATGTTACCATGCCTTGGCACGTCATGATTCGATTTGGCAAGTGGGATGAAATCATCAACGAGCCAATGTACACTGACAAGGACGTATTCCCTGCAGTTATTGCAACACAGCACTACGCTCGTGGAGTTGCATATGCGTCCAAGGGCATGGTTGCCGAGGCAGAAGCAGAACAGGTTCTCTTCAATGAGGCATTGAAGAATCCTGCTCTTGCAGGAAGAGTCTTGCACAACAATCTGATGTATCAAGATCCAAGTGATGGCCCATGTATTCTATTGGTTAACGAAGCCGTCCTGTCTGGGGAAATCGAATATCGACGCCAATTCCTAGCAAAGGAGCGTGGAGAGCCATCTGATTTCACAGAAGCATTTGATCACCTTCGACGTGGTGTCGATTTGTCTCTTAACTTGGCTTACAACGAGCCTTGGGGACAAATGCAACCTGTGCGTCATATTCTCGGAGCACTTTTGTTTGAACAAGGAGAGTTTGAAGAAGCCGAAGCAGTGTATCGTGCAGATATCGAATTGTGGAAGGACAACATGTGGGGCCTACTGGGTCTGAAACTTTGCCTAGAAACTCGTGGAGATGCTCCTGAAGAACTTGCTGAAGTTACTGCATTGTTCAATGAACGTAGTTCCCGTGCTGACATTAAACCAGCCAAGACGTGCTTCTGTGCTCAAGACAGCATTGAGAAGAGCTGTTGTGATTGAACTTCTTCTGTCGGCATAAGCGTTAAAGCAACTCGCTCATGAGTCTTAGCATGGCATTGAATCGTGAAGTGGACGAGACAAGTCCTTTCTGGGATGAAATTTCTGAGGAAATGCCCGACGTTGGAAATAAATTGAACGATACATCTGGGAAAAACGCTGTGATTGGAGGGGTTTTCTACATCATGGCATTGGTTATGTTCTTCACCGAACTTCGAATTGTATCCCTCTTGCACTGTATCTTTGGAACAATGTTCATGTTTTTCTACAAAATTGGTGTTCAAGTGGGCGAATAATGAATCGTATTGTATTCAAAAAATGATAAGTTCTACCTTGTGCTCAAAAGCGACGATTCAAAGGTGAACAACCTGTGGGTGGGACGTGGCTTGGGTACGTCTACGACGATTTCTGAAGCATCTCGAAAAGAAACGCGAGGTGCTCCGCATCAGCAGACCTGTTGATGTCGCCTATGAAGCGGGTGCAATTGCCGATCTATTGGTAAAAAATGATGGCCCAGCGGTTGTCTTTGAACAGCCAATACTTCCTGACGGTTCGATTGCATCGATGCCACTTGTGATGAATCTCTTTGGAAGCCATCAACGCACACTTGATGCGTTAGGAGCATCTCATGAAACCGAGGTTGGAGACCGTATGACTGCAATGATGAAACCAGACATTGGAACCTTTGTCAAAATGCCATGGAAGGCATTGCCTCTCGCACGTGATGCGTTTGCAATGCCTCCTAGAAAGAAAAGATTCAGAGCACCCTGCCAGCAGGTTCGAATGAAGAACCCTGATCTTACCAAACTTCCAATTCCCAAAACATGGCCAATGGATGGAGGACATTTTGTTACACTACCATTAGTTGTTACCAAGGACCCCAATTCTGGTGAACACAATCTCGGTATGTATCGTGCCCAAGTCTTTGACGAGAAAAACATTGGATTGCATTGGCAGATTCACAAGCATGCTGCAGACCACGCTGCTGCGAGTGGAGAGCGAATGCCTGTTGCGATATGCATTGGTGGACCACCTGAACTCATCTTTTCAGCCATTTCACCTCTTCCAGATAACCTAAGCGAATACCAATTTGCAGGCATTCTCGGACGTCGTTCTCTACGAATTACCAAAGCATTGACTCAAGATTTGATGGTTCCTGCCGAGGCAGATATTGTTATCGAAGGTTATTGTATTCCAGGAGAAACACGAACTGAAGGACCATTTGGCGATCACTTTGGATTCTATTCATTGACTGGCCAATATCCAGTCATGCACGTGACAGCAATCACTCATCGAAAAGACGCTATGCTTCCTGCCACAATTGTAGGATTGCCTCCAATGGAAGATGGTTATCTTGGAGAAGCTATAGGGAGACAATTCTCTCCTGTCCTTCGTTTCCAACATCGAGATGTCATTGGCGTCCACCTCCCTCTTGAAACTGGATTCCACAATCTTGCGATTGTGTCTTCCAAGCAACGTTACCCACGTCAAGGCAGAAAGACCGCTTTAGGGCTATTCGGTGCTGGCCAAATGATGTTTCTCAAGAGCATGATTGTTGTTGATCCCGATCAGGACCCGAAGGACTTGGAAGCACTTCTTGATGCTATGAATAATAACGTCCACATTGCAACAGATATCATCGTACTTGATGGTATGGTCGCTGATTCTCTTGAAGCAGCAAGCCCTTATGAGAACGTCCATTCAAAGATTCTCATCGATGCAACAACGCTCACTGAGCGTGACCCGCGATCATCAAACGAACCACTTGAAGGTTCATTCAAACAAGAAGTACCCGCATGGCGCCAAGGATTGGAAGCACCTCCTGCATTCGATAATCTCGAGGATGTGCTTGCCTTAGATGGAGTCTCAGATGGGCGCATGTTACGAGAAAGCATGCTCGTTGTGACAACAAACATTCCAGGGTCACCCTCTCCAAAAGAAGGATCTTCAAAATCAAATGATGATGCTGAATCTGCTAGAATAGAAAAAATACTCCAATTGAGAAATCAAATTTGGCAATTGAAAAATTCTGAGAATTTACGTTGGCTGTTTATCACCAATGATGATCTTGACCTTCACTGTGAAAAAGCTCGACGAAGATTGCTCTGGCAACTTACCTCTCGCTTCGATGTTGGCCGTGGCCTCTCGTTCGATGAAGATAAAGAGCGAATGTGCTGGGATGCAACAACACCGATTCCATCATCTGAACACGGTGTTCGCCGATGGCCTGCAATTACAATGCACAGTGATGAAACCCTTGAAGCCATACGCAAACATCCCGAACTCGACAAATACCAATGGCCTGCGCATCTAGATTTCAGGTGAGGGGATGAACTTCAAGCAAATTGCAAGTTTCGTAAAGATTGAACATACGTTGTTCTCCCTTCCTTTCGTTCTTATTGGCTATCTGATAGCATACGATCAGTTCCAATCTGAACTAACAGGCACAGGTTATGGATGGCTTCGTATTGACTTATTATGGATCTTACTTGCTGCAGTTGCAGCTCGAGGATTGGCCATGACGCTCAATCGAATCATTGACCAAGATATCGATGCAGCAAATCCTCGGACTGCTCAACGACACCTTGCTAATGGAACGATGTCGCTTTCAACTGCATGGTGGCTTGCTGCACTCTTCCTAGCAATGCTGCTCTTGGGCGCTGGAATGTTGAATACTGTGGCCTTAGCCATGTCTTGGCTTCCAGTGTTGACATTTGTCATCTATCCCTACATGAAGCGTTTCACATGGCTATGCCACCTTTGGTTGGGCTTATGCTTAGGCCTTGCTCCAGCAGGTGCTTGGGTTGCTATTGCCGCTGACGTCCATGGATTTGATGCGATTCTTGGGACAAGCGATGGGTTCCTTTGGTACCCAACCATCTTCTACATTTCACTGGGAGTCGTTCTCTGGATTGCTGCATTTGATCTCAATTATGCTCGAATGGATGTTGAAAGCGATCGAGAGATGGGCGTTCACTCCTTCCCTGCTCGTTTTGGAGAAACAGTTACAACGAGGACATCCATTCAAATGACCTTGCTTTGGTTTGCATGTTTTGCTATTTCAGACCCCATGAGTGAGGCTTGGTTCCTGCTTTCTGCAGGCATCATGGCCATTCTCAACATTATTGTGATCATAAAGCATAAGTCGTTGGCAGATTTCCAGACAACCCTGTTCCGAATCTCTATGCTAACCGGATGGGTGCTTCTAGCATCTATTCTGACGCTCTAATAACCATAGAAGTCGTAATCTTCATCGTCGTCTTCTTCATCATACTCGAAATTAAGTATTCCACTGAGCGTACGCATTCCAATGATAAGGAACGCTAAACCGCCACAGTATCCTGAAAACATGGAATCTGCAAGGAAAATTGTATCTATATTAGGTTCTGGGCAACCCTCAAATTCTTGTTCACAATCTTCAAAAAACACTTGTTCGTAAGCATTCCAACTCACTGTGGAGATATTTGCAGTATGAATCAGTATACCGATCAAGGCGATAAGGCACAATGGCATAACAAACCACCAAACTTTGACAAGGAGATTTAGGATTGAAATAAACATGATGAAACCGAGGATTCCAAGTGCGATGTAATTGAATTCTTGAACCGTTTCATAATCGGAAGCAAATTCTGGCCAATATGAAGATTCGAACACTTCAATCTGTTCTTCTGTAGCGGGAACGACGAAGAAGAACGTATAGGATAGAAGGACTAAAGCCATTAGAACCCCAATGACTCCTGGTAAAGCACCTAGGTCAGGGCGTAAACGTTGTTTCTTGAGTTTAATTTTGACTTCATCATCTTCATCATCCTCATCGTCATCTTCCTCTTCCCAGGGAAATGTAATTCTCTGCGGTTTTGGCTCTTCTTTTACAGCCTCTTCTTCTTCATTGACCCAGACCTCGTAACCTTGATCGGTTGAAAACCAATGCCTACCATCGTTTGCAAGGTACCAATGCGTACCGTCCTCATCGGTATCGAGCCAATCTCCTGGTGGAAGATCTTCCCACCGTTCTACGAAATTTTTGGAAGAATTATTTCGTCGGTTGATGAGACTCACCAATTTTTCCTATTTTTTGTACTTTATAATTCTGAGACCAGTATTTTTTCAATAAGCCATGTTTTATTGATATCAACAACATCCATGCTCACGTAATGGAGCTGGTACAAATTGAACTCGGTCAACATTTTCTGTATTCTGTAACTTCTGCATAACGCTGCGAAATTGCTCCGCTGTACCTGATGCTTGCATCGTGTCAACACATGTATGACTCGTAACAAGACAACTGTGATTATATGAGGCAACTGAGATCTTACTCGAGTGCCTTACATCATGCAACTTTTGTTCAACGCCATGTTGATAATAAACGATTAGAACACCTTCTACTCTCTCATTTGCATCCATGGATTCAAGCGTTCCTCGTTGAAGTTGTTCAGCAAAATGCAACGAGGCATCACGAAGAAAACGACTTCGATTACTGTAACCTAATCGTTCAACAATCGAATCCAACTCATCTGCAAACTGATTATCGACACTAAAGGATACAACTCTGCTCATAAATCGTTCACTAGCTCAACGTTGATAATATTTCTCCATAACATAATTATTAACTTATTTTAAATATGTATTATTTTTCGGAGAGCCATGAACCGCCGCGTTATGCAAGCAGTACTAACAGCCAGTATCCTTCTCTTTTCAAGTCTAGCAGGATGCCTTAGCACAGAAGAATCTGACGAACCACTCGTCATTGTCTCAACATACCACATTTCAGAAATCGTTTCTGCTATTGTTGGTTCTGAAATAGACGTCGAAATTCTGGCGCCCTCGAACATTCCAGTACACGATTTTGATCCTACTGCTGCCGATATTGCTCGATTGCAATCAGCAGACCTCTTCTTGTACCACGGTATTGGATTAGAATCATGGGCTGATTCAACACTCGAATCTTTGGGAGATAAGGCCCCTAAATCTGTTCAAACTCATGCAATGCCTGACGGCAGTTCTGCATACGATTATGAGACACTTCTGATTATGGATCTATGTATGCATCTTTCTGAAGGACCTTACGAAGAGGTCGCCTTAGTCGATGAAGAAGAACATGCAAGTGATGTTAATCTTCATGCAGAACACCTCGCTTACACTCTCGAAATGACAGGTCATGATGAAGAGGATGACGACCACGATCATGCAGAAGAAGATGATGACCACGATGACCATGCTCATGAAGAAGATGGTGAAGATCATGACGAACACGCTGATGATGACCACGATGAACATGACCATGGCAATGATCATGATGAGCACGACCATGGCGATGATGATCATGAAGAACACAATCACATCTCACCACTCGAAACACCAACGCCTACAACAAACTGCCCTGCCGAAACTGGTGTTCAAATCTTCCACCTCGATGAAGGAGAATACGTTCTCGAATTCGAAATTGAGGAAGATGCACATGAATTCAACCTCGTGGTCCTTCAAATGAATGGTGCTCACGACCATGATCATGACCACGGTGATGATGACCACGGCGATGATGACCACGGCGATGATGACCACGGTGATGATGACCATGGACACGATGAAGAACATGGTGAAGACCATGATGATATGACTCCAGAACATGCCCTTGAAATGTTTGACACCAACAACGACAGTGCAATCTCCTGGGACGAATTCTGGGCATCTTGGGAAGATGAACACGAACATGAGGAAATGGTTTGCTACAATATGAATACCCACACAGTTGACACATCATATGATACCGAAACCGCCTGTGAAGCAGCTGGCCTTATGTGGACTTCTGCTAACAGCGGAGAAGAAGAACACGGTGCCTTTGAAGAAGCCGTTGAAGAATACATGATGAGCAAATTGATGGATGCTTTCAATGCGTCGGCTAATGAGGATTCACTCTTGCAACTCTCAGAACTTTCAAACTTCATAGCGTCCGTTGATGCCATCGAAGATGACATGGAATCTGATTACATCGAAATTATGATGACTGCATTTGACGATGATAACGATGGACAACTATCACTAGATGAATTCATGGAAATGATGGAATCCATGGAAGAAGAAGAACATGATAACCACGGTGGCGAGGATAATGGCGAGGTCAACGAGACTGAAATGATGGAAATAATGTTCAGTATGTTTGACTTGAATGAGGACAATTACATCAATGCTTCAGAACTTACCATGCTTTCTGACATGGACGAGCATGAAGAAGGAATGGGGTATGCAACTCTCCATATCGAAGAGACAGGAGATTACGGAATCGCCGTCAATCACGCTGATGCTGTTAAGATTCACGTATTGATGGGTGAAGGAAATCATGATGACCATGCTGGTCACGAGGACCATGACGATCACGAGGAGCATGATGAAGATGGAGAAGATGGAGAAGAACACGATGACCATGACGACCACGAAGGCGAGGAGATTGCATTCGACCCACACAGTTGGCTCGACCCTCTTGCTTACAAAGCTCAAGTGAATCTAATTCTCAATGAATTAAAGGCAACCTTCCCTGACTTAGCAGATACATTCCAATCCAATGCTGATGAGTACATTGCAAGTTTGGATAATCTTCACATCAAGTTCGAAGATGCTTTTGGAGAGAATGGAACATGCACCAACAAAGCAGTTGCTGCAAACCACAATGCTTACTCCTATCTGGGACAGCGATATGGTCTTGATTTCATCACCATTCACGGCATCGACCCTGAAGGAGAACCAACTGCTTCCGACATTACAGAGGTCGTTGAAAAGATTGAGGAAGATGGGCTCACCGTCTTGTTCCTCGAAGAGTACACAGCAGACGGTGCTGTATCGAGCATCGTTGAGCAGACAGTGTCTTCAGACATGCCAAATGGCATCCAGACATTGACGCTTTACACCATGGAACTTCCTCCAAAGGATTCGAACGACGACTACATCTCCTTGATGCAGAAGAACCTCGATAACCTAAAGATTGGCCTAGGCTGTTAAATAGACCATTCATGAGAACGACCCAACAATACGCTCGTTTTAGACGCCATTGTTTGGAGAGATTGGAATGGAACATTCACATCATGAAGGTGAAGTGATCATCCAAGCGACCGATTTGACGGTCTCCAGAGGCGGTACGATCGTTCTTGATAACATCAACCTTACAATCCGTCAAGGTGACTTCGTAGCCTTGGTTGGGCCAAATGGAAGTGGGAAAACCACGCTCGTCATGGCAATATTAGGCTTGCTGCATCCCACGAAAGGCACTGTTGAGATATTGGGTCAGGACTCGGAAAAGATGAAATTTGATGGCAAGATTGGTTGGGTTTCCCAAGCCGCTGCGAATCTTCCAAAGAACGTACGCATTACAGTTCGAGAACTCATTGCTCTGGGTGTACTTTCAACTAAATCGCTGATTCCCTTCCGGGGAAACAAACAAGAAACCCAAAGAAAAGTGAATGATGCCCTTCGTATCGTAGGTCTGCAGGATGTTGCCGATGTCGATATTTATCGCCTCTCTGGAGGCCAGAGACAACGAGCCGTTATTGGACGAGCGTTGGCTTCAAACCCAGAGATTCTGGTTTTCGATGAACCACTGGTGGGCGTCGATAGGGAATCTAGAAACTCGCTGCTGAAACTTTTGGATGAGTTGTGCCATAAGGAGAACAAAACACTCCTCATGGTGTCTCACGACCTCCCTGCAATACGACAATCTGCACATCGAGTAATCTACCTCGACTTGGTTCATGACAAGGATTGTTGCAGTGGTGGAATTCAATACGATGGCCCTACAGATCAATTCCCTGACCTGGTTGGACTTGCAGCTTTACGAGGCATACAAAACGTGCATGAGAGCCCATCATCTGCCATCACTTCTCATGGCACATCATCGTCAGTGGTTCTTTCTGGTACTTCAAAGGAGGAGGAATGATGGTTTTTGAAGATATTAGTATTTTCTTGCTAGAAATTATTGGACCCTTCTTGGAAACAATTGCTCCTTACATGCCTGGAGAAACGACTCCAGTTGTTCTGGGCATGGAGTTCTTCCATCGCGCATTGATTGCAGCGATTCTAGCAACCGTCGTTGGAGGATTCTTTGGCTCATTCCTCATCATGAGAAATCTCGCATTAATGGGAGATGGTCTTGCTCACGTGTCCTTTGGTGGCATCGCTGTGGGAATGGTTTTAGGAGGCGTGGCACCCTTGTGGTATGCCCTCATTTTCAGCACCATTGCTGCGATTTTAATTCATGAAATGCAGACCAGAGAATTACTTACAGGTGATGCTTCAATTGCGATCTTCTTAACTGGAATGTTAGCGTTAGGTTTAGTCGTCCTAAGTGTTTGGGATGTTGGAATAACTTCCACCGTTGAAGGGTATATGTTTGGAAGTCTTTTGATCATCGATAATGAGAGTCTTGGTCTAATCGTCGTCATTTCTCTCTTTGCATTATCGACACTCTACATGTTCCATGGCAGCCTACTCGCAGCCACAATTGATGGGGTTTCAGCCAAAGTACAGGGATTGCCAGTGCGATTCATCGGATTATGGTTTAGCATAACAACGGCTGCAGTTGTTGTTTCAATGGTCCAAATCGTTGGAACATTGCTCGTAACCGCATTGTTGGTTACACCCGCTGCAACTGGACAGTTGGTTGGGCGGAGTTTCAAAGGGTGCATGATATGGACTCAAGTGTTTGGTTTAGTATCTGTCCTCTTAGGATTGTATTTCTCAAATGAATTGGAGACTGGAAGCGGTTCAATGATCGCTTTAATCTCTGCAATCATTTTTGCAGTGGTCTTAATCTCGAAATCCGTTTACAAGCAATACATCATGAAACCTGTCGCAAATAGATGAAATGCTCATTGTGGAAGATTGATGAACCCACTTGCTCGTAAAGCAACTATGAACCCAATCGTCAAGTCCTTGCTTGAATTCAATGAAGCCTTTGAAATTCCCAAACTCAATGCACCAGGCCTTGGTCCTGATGAAATGATCGAGTTGAGAATTAAACTCCTGATGGAAGAGGTACAAGAGTACGCAGAAGCTGCTCGAGCGGGTGATCTTGTCGAAGTCTTAGATGCTCTTGCAGACATTGGCTACATCCTTGCTGGAACCATCATCAATCATGGTATGCAAAACATCTATGATGATGCCTTTAATGAAGTACATCGAAGCAATATGGCGAAACTTGTGGATGGGAAAGTCCTACGAAGAGAGGATGGTAAGGTGCTCAAACCTGAAGGATGGCAGCCACCTCAACTTGCACAGTTTTTGCAATGAATTCATCAATACGTTGCGTGTGGGGATAGTATGACCTCTCGTCCAGTTGCCCTCGTAACAGGCGGAGGAAGAGGTATTGGAGCCGCTATCAGCCATCGCTTAGCCGCAGATGGCTATGATGTCCTGCTCACCTACAATACGTCGTCAAAACCAGCAGAAATGGTTGTCGATGAGATTCGTAACTCTGGCGGAGATGCATTAGCGGTCAAAGTGAACTGTTCCGATGATGGTGAAGTGGGTCTTTTGGGAATTCATCCATGGATGCATCGAACCGTTGAGGCTTTAATTCTCAACCATGGAACGTACGATCGCGTTCCTGCTCAAGAAATGGAAATGGAACACCTTAGACATACGATGAAAGCAAACTTCGAGGGCGCTGTCAATGTTTGGAAGGTTGTCCAACCACACCTTGCACCACAAGCTAACATGGTCGTTGTGAGTTCACAACTTGCAACCCGCGGCTCGCCCCACGGAGCAGACTATGCTGCATCCAAGGCTGCACTAAGCACATGGGCACGTTCTCTTGCTCTTGCAGTTGGCCCTGAAGGAAAGCGGGTCAATGTTCTCGCACCGGGCTATGTTGACACCGATATTCTTGCTGGCGATTCTGATGAGAAACGAAATCAACGTATCCAAGAAGTCCCTCTGAAGCGTATTGGAACCGGTGAAGACATGGCCTCTATCGTCTCATTCTTGCTGAGTAATGATGCCGCATACATCACTGGTTCTGTCCTCCATGCGAATGGCGGATTGTATCTCCCTTAGACGCATGTTCTTGAAGGGTTGCCATCAAGGACAACCATGACCGAGACGTGGGATGACGATGGTGCCTTCGAGCACATCGCAGACCAAGAAGTTTCAGAAATCGATTTACAGGAGCGTGATCCGTTCGATTTGTCCAAAGCATTAGAAGGGGCAGCATTGGAACACCTCCATCCTTCAGTAAAGCGATTTAAACTCCATAGTGAGTTCGAACCATCTGGCGATCAACCGAAAGCCATCGAGACACTGATCGATCAGCTTGAACGTGGCCAAGAGCGTTGTATTATGCTCGGCGTTACTGGAAGTGGCAAGACCTTCGCAATGGCGAATCTTATCCAACGATTGAATATTCCAACTCTGATTCTCAGTCACAACAAGACACTTGCACGACAATTGTATCATGAGGTTGCAGGCTATTTCCCAGAGAATGCCGTTGAATACTTCGTTTCTCATTATGATTATTATCAACCAGAAGCATACCTTGCAAAGAGGGATTTGTATATTGACAAAGAGATGTCAATCAATGAACGCATAGAGCAAGAACGATTCGCTGCAGTAGCGAGTCTGGTCAGTCGGCCAGACTGTGTAATCGTCTCTTCTGTCTCGTGTATTTACGGTTTGAATCCACCAGAAACCTTCCTTGAACATCACGTCCGTGTTCATCGCGAACAACAAATTGAACCAACGGATTTGATTCGTGAATTGGTTGGACTGCAATACACTCGTACAACGACGGACCTCTCAAGGGGTGAATGCCGTCTTCGCGGAGAGGTCCTCGATGTTTGGATGCCTTCACGTGATGATCCGTTGCGAATTCGATTTGATTTGGACGGAGTGACGGACGTTCATGTATGCGATCCAGTCTCATGGGAGATTCTGGATACTTTGGATGAAGCTTGGATTCATCCTAAGGAATTCTTCATGACCAGTGAAGATCGTTTCGAAAGTGCACTCGAAAGCATCGAAACAGAACTTGAACTTCGTCTAACTGAATTCGCTATGGCGGGTAAAACACTGGAGCAGCATCGACTGGAGCAACGAACCAAGTACGATCTTGAGATGCTTCGTGAAATTGGGCATTGTCAAGCCATTGAGAACTATTCACTGCACTTTGATGGACGAGAACCTGGTGAGCGACCGTATTGTTTACTCGATTTCTTTTCTGCATGTGCTCGCCAATTTCATGGAGATCCGAAGAAATTCCTCGTCATTATGGACGAGTCTCACGTAACTCTTCCACAAGTAGGTGGGATGTATTTTGGTGATAAATCAAGGAAGGACAGTCTAATTGAGCACGGATTCCGCCTACCAACTGCTGCAGACAACCGTCCACTAAAAATGCCAGAATTCCAACATCTTGTTCCACAAATGGTCTATGTCTCTGCGACACCTGGTGAACGTGAATTACGTCATCTGTGCGAAATTACTGGTCAAAAGGTCCCTCTTGGACTCGAACATGTTGCATCAGCAGGTGGTGCAAAACCTGCCCATGCAAAGGCAAAAAAGCATCCTGATGCAGAAACGATGTACGATTTACTCCAGAACATCCAAGGCATTGCAAAGATGGAATTGAGGCCAACTGGATTACTCGATCCAAACATCGAGGTTCGACCTACAGAAGGACAGGTTGGGGATTTGCTCTCAGAGATTAATCTTCGAATCGAACGTGGCGAGCGTACACTGGTCACTGTCCTCACCATCAAATTCGCTGAAGAGGTCGCTGAGTATCTCAATCGTATGGGCGTTAAAGCTCATCATTTGCATTCCGAAATTGATACCATAGAGCGTACTGAAATTCTCAATGCGCTACGTATTGGACACATCGATGTTGTGGTTGGAATCAACCTCTTGCGGGAAGGGTTGGATATTCCAGAGGTAAGTCTTGTAGCCATCTTTGATGCTGATCGACAAGGATTCCTACGTAATGAGCGGTCATTGCTGCAAACGATTGGACGTGCAGCTCGAAACGAAAATGGACGTGTCCTCTTGTATGCTAACGGAATGAGCCCCGCTATGGAAGCAAGCATCCGTCAGACTCTTGAGCGAAGAGTACGCCAGAATGCGCATAATGAAAAGCACGGGATTATACCGAAGACCGTCATTAAAGCATTGCCGCAAATGGGTTCAGAATCTGAAGATCTTATTGCGGGAACCTCAACAACTTCTGATGGAAAGCGTCGTTTGGTTGCAAAGAAAGGTGGCCGAAAGGATGGGGATTGGGCCTCAAAATTAAATTTAGGCGCTGGTGCTTGGGCTCATAGTGAAACAAAAACTCCAATTGAAAATTCAAAAATTCAATTGACTTATGATGAACCAGATGATGTGAAGTCTTCGCTTACACCTGAACAACGAATGGATTTACTCGCTGAATTAAAATCGGCAATGAAAGAAGCAGCAAAGCAGCTTGATTTCGAAGAGGCTGCCCGACTACGTGACCGTATTTATGAGATTGAACAGTCATTGTAATTAGTTGGCTAAACGCAACGCTGCTTGTTCAAGAGTTTCATCATCATCTTTCAAAGAACGTATGTAGCGTGGAATTGTTTCGTTTGAACGAATCAGATCGACGGAATCCCCAACCCACTCAAGCGGTTCACTGCGGATATGTTCTGTTCCAAATTCAAAGGCTCTCCAGACCGAACATTCACTTCCATCGAGTGAGGTGGTCTGCAGATACCATCGTTGTTCCTCAATCGAATTGTTGCAGTGTATATCCCCATCGCGAACAGTTACAACCCAACACCTTCCAGTACTGTGTTGGATCTTCGCAGATTGAAGAAACTCCAGAACATCATCGCTTTCTGCTCCTGGCTGGAGCCAAATGAATGGAATGCTACGACCTTCAAGTAACCAAGAGCGAAGTTGCCCCATGACACGTTCAGGTGAAAGAAACAGAACGAATAATTCAGGTTCTTCATCAACCCAAGGATGCGGACGAATTGGGCGCCCTAGAAGGGTGCTACCAGCATCTTTAGGATGCACAGGCACCATCCTATACCCAAGATGGCCTGCATCATGAAATGCTTGATGTGCAGGTCGATCTTGTCGCAATCCGGCCCCTAAAATGTGAACGGACTTGACATCAGCCAACCAAGCATCTGCCTCCTCCATGAATCTACGCTGTTGTCGGTGGTTTTCAAGAGATGTTTTTGCTATGGATGAAAACTGCGATTCAAAAGGCAACTTGAGTTCTACGGGACATGAACTATCTGATAATTGGCGGAAACAGCGACATTGCGCAAGATGTAATCACACGACTCCTCGATGATGGACACCACATACACTGTCTCATTCGAAATGAAGAACAGAAGGATGCACTAACCTCTCGTGGAATAACGGTCACGGTTGGGGATGCAACGAGTGAAGATGACATGAAACAATGCGTCGCCGAAGCGAAGGAGCATGGTGACATCAACGGTTTGCTGCACTGTGTTGGATCAATCGTTATCCGCCCCCCACATGCTTTGAATAAAGATGCCTTTGAAGAGGTCATTGCCACAAATCTCACCTCTGCATTCCTAGCGTTATCCATTGCAGGAAAAGCCATGCTTCGCCAAGGAAAGGGACGCATGGTTTTCTCCTCAAGCGTTGCTGGTTCTCTTGGATTGGTGAATCATGAAGCAATTGCTGCTGCCAAAGGTGGTATTGAAGCAATGGTTCGTGCATCAGCAGCAACATATGCACGCCGTGGATTGAGAATCAATGCTGTTGCTCCGGGCCTTACTGACACGAAGATGGCGAGTAAAATCCTCTCAAGTGATGCAATGCGGGAGACTGCAGCTCAAAAGATTCCAACTCAACGCATTAATCAGAAAGAAGAGGCCGCTTCGGCAATGCATTGGCTCCTCACGGATGCTCCTGACAATTTGACAGGGCAAGTCCTACACCTTGATGGTGGAATGGCGAACGTCCTAGCCTGAGGGAAGGACGTGCGGGCTGTTGTTGTTGGTGCGGGTCTGGCTGGAATAGCGGCAACGTGGGCTCTTGAGCAGCATGGTTACGAATGTGTACTTCTCGAATCATCGGACCGCATCGGTGGCCGGATGAAGACAACAAGACTCGGCAAACACAACGTCGATGAGGGGTTCCATGTCTTACATACAGCCTATCCATCGCTTCACAGATGGCTCGATATTCATCGATTAGAACTCAAACCAATGGATCCTGCTACAAGTCTAATTACCCCTTCAAGTGGACGTTTACAGACTCTTGGCGATCCTCTACGAGCACCTTTGTTGATGCTGCCTTCCTTGCTTACAGCAGGCCCATGGAATGCGTTGCGGATGCTTCGATGGCGATTGAAATCAAAAAAGAGCGATATCGAATATGCAATGGATCGTCCCACATATCCCATCGACAAGGGGTTTGAATTGATGCGCTTTAGCCCATCATTCCGAGACACCTTTCTCCATCCACTGTTTACTGGGATTACGCTCGATAACCAGCGGAGAGAGCGGACATCATTTGCATCTTTCACATGGGCTGCTATGTCCCATGGAAGTATGACAATGCCAAAGGATGGGATACAAGCCGTACCTCAACAACTCGCTTCTCATTTGAAAGAGAATACAATCCGTTTCAACTCAAAGGTTGCTTCAGTCTCCTCATCAGAGGTGCAATTGGAAAACGGGGAAACGATTGAGGCCGATCTCGTCGTCGTGGCTGTTCCACAGCATATCGCTCACACATGGCTGAACAAATCTGAAACCATTGTCCGTAAACAAACCGCTACATTTGTTTTTGAGGCAAAACAATCACCTCTGAATAAACCTCGATTGCTTCTCAATCGTGAATATGAACAGGAGGGGCAAAACATCCTCCACGTCCACGTACCGACCTTGTTGCATCCTTCAAGCAAACATCTCGTTGTTGCAACCGTCGTCGGAGATATTGCATCCAATCACAAAGAAAAGACTGTTCAAAAAGCCATTCATAGGGAACTTGAACAATGGTTTGGTCAAGAAGCATCTTCATGGGAACTTCTAGGAACAACACACGTTGATTATGCACTTCCTGCAAGTTCTGTTACTGCAAAGGGAAGGGAACGTCTCGGGTTGGTTCACGAT
Organism: Candidatus Poseidoniaceae archaeon; assembly: GCA_049623485.1. Taxonomy (GTDB): domain Archaea; phylum Thermoplasmatota; class Poseidoniia; order Poseidoniales; family Poseidoniaceae; genus MGIIa-L2. The sequence goes on along the minus strand of JBMZTB010000013.1, from coordinate 3,825 downwards.
GAGGTCTATTACATCGGAGACCATACCATCCATCCATCTGTTCATGGCACCTTACGCTCAGTCGAGCGGTTTCTTGAACATTTAGAGATTCCATTGCCTCTTCAATCTTCATGAAAGGTTGATGAAGGGAAACGCAGGCGACAAGGTATGGCGATTGACCCGAACGAATTCGATATCCCTGTTCAGGATTACGATTTTTCGAAAGCAACACAGACCACGTCTCTCATCGATCAGATGGCTCAAGCAGGCGGTTTTACTGCAACAAAACTCGCTACTGCTCGTGATATTCTATTAGACATGAGAAAACAATCTGATGCTGTTGATGGTGATGCAAGTCAAGTTACTAATTGGCTTTCATTCCCTGCATGTCTCTGTGCTACAGGCACACGCTCGTTCTTTATCGAAGCAGTCAAGACCAAGATGTTCAATGTCCTTTCAACCACGTGTGGAACCCTTGACCATGATATCGCTCGTTCGTACAAAGATTACTATCACGGTGCCTTCGAACTCGATGATATTGAATTAGGTGAACATTCCTTAATGCGTTTAGGTAACGTCATTGTTCCAAATTCATCCTATGGAGAAATCATCGAAGCAGTTGTCATGCCAGCACTTGAAGAAATCTATCAAGATCGATTAAAGGAGACGGGCAAGACTGGCGCTGATGCATGGATTGGATTCGGATCGATTCACCTTGTTTGGGAACTTGGAAAGCGAATAGGAACACCAAATTCTCTTATTTATTGGGCTTGGAAGAATCAAATTCCAGTCTGTATCCCTGGCATTACGGATGGATCGATTGGGGCACAATTATTCATGTTCCGTCAACGTCATCGAGATTTCCATATCGATACGCTTGCAGACGAGCAAGTCATGTCTGACCTTACCTGGGATGTTGAAACATCCAATGCCCTCATGGTTGGAGGAGGCATCTCAAAACACCACGTCATTTGGTGGAATCAATACCGAGGAGGACTCGACTCAGCAGTTTACATCACAACAGCTCCTGAGCACGATGGAAGTCTATCTGGTGCTCGCCTTCGTGAAGCAATCAGTTGGGGTAAAATGCGTCCTGAAGCACCCCATATGTGTGTTGAAGGCGATGCAAGTGTCTTGCTTCCACTTCTTGGAAGCGATATATTCAATCGTTGATTCGACCAGCCAAATACAGCATAAGTCCAGTTCTCAATGGACTCGTGGGTTGCCATCCTTGCTCATCGCATTGCATCAACACCTCATGCAATGCTCCAAGTGAAGGTCGTTCATGTTCCACAACATCTTGAATCGGAATGACTCGTATCTTTGGAGAAGGCGGCTGGTCGAGGAGAGAGGCTGTGAATGTTCCTTTCGATCCTGCTTGTGTTCGTTGCCAAAGCATTGAGAATTCGTCGATGGTTTGCTGGGCGGGCCAGCCTCTGCGTCCTGCAATGTCTATTGATTCAGGCAATGTTGGAGAATGCAATGCTATGCGAACCAATGCCTCGACTACATCTGATTCTGAAACCCAATAATGCGTTCCAGTCGCTTGATGTAGGGATTCCTTTTGGTCCCATAATTGTTCTAGAAAAGAATGATTCAGGCCCTTGTTTGGACCCGTTGGAAGAACGTCATGCAAACGTATGTGTGAACAGAAATCTTCTGAGTCAACAGTTACGATGTTCTCTTGACTGAAGAATGAGAAACAAACATCTGCATCAGTAGATGCTTCAATAGAAGAAAGACCTGTTGAAAGGATTGCTGCATATTTCTCCGAGAGGGATTCAACATGAGATTCATCAATGCAAACTGTGGATTCAAACATGAGCAAGCGTTCAACAAACGATTGAGCAATAGAACCTTCCAGATATTGAATCTGTATTCGTCGCATTGTTCTCACTCAAAGGAATGCTTCGATTGCCTGTCGTGTTATGTCAACAACCAGATCGACTTCCTCTGAAGTGATGTTGAAATTTGGCGTATATCGTAGAGCATTAACACCGCCATGAATAACACCAAGTCCATGCTTTCTGCACCAGACTTCAACCATATCGAATCCAACGACTTGAAGACGTTCTGGATCAAGTTCAGCACAGACCAATAATCCTGTACCTTGAACTTCTAGAATCTCAGTTGGATACTGCTCTTGCAATGCTTTGAGTTTTTCAACCATCTCAGCACCTCGGTCACGGATATTGGCTCGGAGTTCTGGAGTAATGTGGTCAAGAACTGCAACCGCAGTTTCGAGTGCACGTGGATTGGTCGTCATGGTGTTTCCATAGATTCCAACAACATACAGTTCACTAGCACGCTTGTTCATTCCAAGTACAGAAAGTGGGAATTGTCCAGCATTGAGTGCTTTTGACCATGCTTCAAGATCGGGTGCTTCAGCATCTTCAAACCCTTCGTAATCTACAACGGAAAGACATCCTTGCCCTCTCAAACCCGCTTGTACTGAATCGACCATGAGAAGAGATCCATGTTCGTTTGTTAGTCGTCGAGCTTCGTCGTAGAATGCCCTGTCAACACATCGTCCTGGACTTCCTTCGCCTTGAACAGGCTCAAGAGCCATCATTTCGATAAAGAATCCTTCATCATCTGCACGTTTGAACATGGCTTGTAATGCAGGGATATCGTTTGCTGGTACGAGCAGAAGATTATCCATATCTCTGAAACTTGCAAGATTCTTCTTGTAACTGGACATGCAAGAGTGAGAAATCTGAGCAGGTCGGCCTGTTCTACCATGGAATGCACGCTCAACTGCGAGTAATTTGATTGGTTTACCTTCATGTCTGCCACCTGGGTCAGTCATGTTCTTTGCATTAACATCAGCAATGCGCAAACTCACTGTAACAGATTCCGAACCACTGTTCATGCAGATGAAACGATCAAACGGACAATGGCCACGTGCATGACCAAGTTCCTTACGGAGGCGATCACCGAGCCGCTTTTGTGAAAATGAAGGCGTCATTACGTTGGCCATAACCCAATTTTGTGACATTGCCTTGATGATTGAATCCGGTCCATGCCCACTTCCAAGCATGCCATATCCACCATTGTCGTGGAGAACCGCTCCACTTGAGGTTACCAACCATGGTCCTCTCCCTGCAATAGGGATGTAAGGGTTGACAGTAGCTGGTGCATAGAAGTTAACGTAATCTTCCTGTAGGTGGGGAATAAGTTCTGATTCTGGAAGACTCATAACATCCATCCCGAATTCTTCAACTAAACGCTTGTGGGCATCGCTTGCTTCATTGATCGCTTGAACAAGTTGCTCATCAGAAGCGCAGAATCGAGCAATCGTTTCATCATCGAGTCCCACGGTTTCCATTGCTCCGCTGATGTCCCGAAGGTGCTGAAGTATGGTGAGATAATTATCCGCCATGGTCAGAGGGTGACCAAGACCTCCTTTGAACATAGCCCTGTAGCCTGTTTCAAGACCTCTATCTTGGAAACTACAACAGCCCCCCAACACCCATAAGTAGTAAAATCTAATTGGAATTTAGACTAATTTGGGTTTTTTCGTTGAAAACAACCCCCGATCAAGAATCGGTTTAATTCTAAATCCAATTCAATTGAAATTGGAAAGTAATCATAATGAAATCCCAGTATATTTTGATAATTATACGACATCGTAAAAACAAAAATAAATCACTCTCCCAATTGAGTTAAGTGTTCTATAAATCAAAATTCCAATTGAAAATTTGATTATTGTAGTCGAAGAGTATAATAGGCGGGTCGGCTGAACCTAGGATAACCGGGCAAGTCCCGAGGAGATGGGAAAATATGGCAGATAAAGAATACAACATCCAGGAATTAGTACACCGGGATGTATATGTGAACGACAAA
>JBMZTB010000012.1:0-33068 GCA_049623485.1 Candidatus Poseidoniaceae archaeon | reverse complement strand
AACGCCGCGCGCCGTCAAAGCATTAATTACGCAACTTACTGCAGCCCCATAAGCACCAGTATAATCACTATATTCTGAAATAGCGATTGGTATTGAATGTAAATGTTGTAATTCTGAGAGCCATAAGTCCTCGTTCGTGGTAATTCCACCACTCAGGATAATTGCTTCTGGTGAATATTTTTTGATAAGAATCTTAAGAATATCAGAAAATCGATCAACCCATTCTTCGAGAGATATATTTTCATCATTAATCACCTTCGCAGAAGCCCATTGTTCAAGTGTACATTTGAGATATGGGCTATACTCTCTCCCATATTCAGTCCCTTTGACCAATTGACCCTTGGAAATCCAACCTGAACCAATACCTGTTCCTATTGTGAGGCACAAGATATTCTGTTCCTTCCAAGAACTAGTTTGTTCAATCATCGCCATAGCTGCTGCATCAGCATCATTCAGTACAGAAATCACCTCAACATTAGGATGGACGAATTGGGTTGTGAAATCAAATCCATTCCACCAATTTCCCAAATTGGGGGCATCCATGACCACCATTTTTTCGACGATTCCAGGGAAACCAATTCCAAGGTTGCCAATAAATTTCCATTCTTCAATCTGCTTCATTATTATTGAAACGATAGCTTCAGTCCCTGTACCTGATGTATGTTGTACTGTATTTGTATTCAGTATTGATTTACTCTCTTGATCAATAACACAGAATTTTATTGACGAACCTCCAATATCAACACCAAGTGATTTGCGTTGACCTTTGATACTGGTCATCTCTTCACCTCAATGTTTCATAGACTCAATGAGTCGGTCTTTCATCGATTGACGGAAAGTCAATAATCGCAATTTTGGTGCATTTAAATCGACTGAAATCGAAGCACCTCTGTTAAAATGGACTTCATCCCAGCCATCTGGGACCACATAACCTCTGTGCATATCGCTCAAAATTTGAGTTGGAGTGTCAGTCCAGTCTAGCCATGACCATCTTTCATCGACTCGCATTTGGTGATCCAAATCTCTTGCAAGAACGAAATAATGTGTGTCTTCTTCCCCTGCCTCAACCATTTCTCGAATTTCGGTAAGGCTCACAGGATCAAGACTATGTGAAAACCATGCTCCTTGACCAAGCCAAGTTGAAAATATAAGCCCACTGCTTTGTTGGTCTGTGTTTTTATTTCCTCTGCGCAGGTGATACTTGCTCGGTGCATATTGATGCGTATTTGCGATGAGTAGTTCATTCATCGCAGGGTCTGTCGTGTATCTATTTCCTGACGTTGAATCGATGATTGCTCTTAATCTTGGAAGATTATTGATGATTGCTTTACCAGTCAAAGCTCTCTCTAAATCTTTTGAAAAAGTATCGAGTGTTGAATCCATGTAGAAACCTACACTTCCATTAGGGTCCTCTGTTTTTGGGTGAGAATTCACTCCCATCACAGGGGTTGACTCATCGATATTGTGCGATATGGAAGTGAGCGTTCCGTCACCTCCCAGGACAATAACAAGATCACGCCCAATGAAATCTGCTCGTCTTACACGCTCTCTAGCTCGAATTTCGACTCTCAAGTGGTGATTTGATTTCGCATCTTCTAGACTCGATTTTAGATGGTCAAGACTATCGTCGTGGATGGATTCGAAGTTTTTCTTGTAAACCACAAGAACGTTAGTCATGCCATCTCCCCATTCTAAGCGAACCAGTCTTCCTTCTTGAAGAAGACCGATGATTCATAAATCACCCAGTGTGTGGTAAAATCATGGAAGAGAAGGATGACTTTTGGGCAAATGTAGAATCTGAGCAAACCAACTCGATTCCAAGCATGATGATTTCTGATAATCAAGCATCTGAACCAGTTATGATTACGGGAACGCCTCAGCAAATTTCAGGTACTCAACATCAAATGATTATGATGCAACAACCGAGCTCTGCTCCGAAAGTAATTGGTATATTTGTCATCATTTGGGGTGCGTTACAAATATTATTTGGAATATCGGGTCCTTTCATCAACGATGCACTCTCAGATGTAAGTCAAGTCGATTCTTCCTTAAATTGGTTTGATTATCTCCTCACTGCAATATCAATCCTATTTGGGCTGGGTTTTATCTATGCAGGCTACGCTATATCAGAACGCAAGAAATTAGGGGTTCACCTCGCATGGGGACTTATTGCTGTTGGCCTTGTCATCAATATCTTAGTCACAATCTTTGGGCCAATGCCAGAAGCACCAGATGGGCAAGAACTGGATGAATCGCTTTACCTTGGAATAACAATTGGCGGCCAGTTGTTTTGCAATGCAATCTGTGGTTTGATGGCAGCGATTCCTCTTATGGCAAATAATACTCTTATGGAACCAATTAAAGAAGAAAAAACGGGTACAATCGAATGGTCAAATGAACTGCTTAAGAACGAATAAGGACGTGCTGGGTTGGGTAAAAGAAACGTAGGCCAATTTTGCACGTATGTTGAAGAACTAACCGTACAAACACAGGAACGTTATCAGATCTTATGCATTACTGAAGAGGTGGAAAGGATTGTTGCAGAAAGCAACGTAGTTGATGGCCTTGTTTTAGTCAATCCAATGCACATCACTGCATCGTGTTACGTAAATGATCTTGAGAGAGGTCTTCATCAAGATATAATGGAATGGTTGGAGAAAATGGCTCCCTATCATGGCAAAGACGGGGTCGATGGTCCAGAATATCTGCATCATCGAACTGGAGAAGATAATGGGGATGCTCATTTGAAGCGTCAATTGCTAGGCCAACAAGTCACAATGCCTGTTCAAAATGGCAGATTGCATCTAGGTACATGGGAACAGATTCATTATGCTGAATTCGATGGGCAAAGGCCAAAACGAATCCTTGTCAAAGTAATTGGTATCCAACAAGAATAACATTCGCTAGTAACATAAACCTACACTAACACCACTTGTCATGGACATTAAGGATTTAAACCTCGACAGAGGATTTTTTCAACTAACTTTACCTTATACTTGGATTGGATGGATTGGCTGGGTAGTTGGAGTAATTCTACTGCTTGCTGGAATTGTAAATCCTCTTCTTTGTCTTCTCGGACTTCTCGTTATAGCACTCTCGTCTCCAGGTTCTCTTGAAGCAGATCTTCACAAGGTAAGAAAAAATGCACCACAACCAGAATCTCTTGAGGCGGAAGCTCTGGACAAGGGTTACTCTATTGATTCGTGGTGGATGGGCCGTTCAACGTTTACTCCAACCACCGATCCGAGTGACTGGATCCTTCCTGCTCCAGGCCCTGCTTCTTGGAACGAAGACCAATATCTACCACACGGTGATGGAAGCCCATTGCCAGAGCATCCAGTGAAGGTTGGAACTCCCCGGCCTGCAGTTCTGTCCACTTATGGTGTGATGATGATTGCACTTGTGATCGGTATTTCCATTGCTGCTGGTTTGTTCATTTCAGAGAACAATGGAGTTGCAACGATAATCACCGAAGATGGAAGCGAAAAAGTATCAGATGATTTTACTTGGATTGCTTATATTGTCTTAAGCGTCGGATTAATTTGGACAATTGCAGGATACTTTCAGTACAAGATACAGCGGCAAATGGCAGATACTCCCACGAGCCTTGTTCGTTCGGTGGCAGTTGGAAACCCCGAATTGGTAGGTCAAGTTAGGCCATCGAAAGCCGGTGTGTTGAGAGTCGTTGTAGATGGGCATCCAAACAGAGTCATTCCAAACTGTGTACAGTTCTCATGGCAATATGAGGTAAAAATCTGCAAGGAAACCAGAGATAGTGAAGGAAATACAAAAACAGAATGTCATTGGCAAACTGTTCGTAGTGATAGTGGAGCAGTCCCTTTCATCCTAAATGATGGAACTGGAGGGATTCTTGTTAAACCTACTACGTTCAAGAGAGTCGATATGGGAAAATACCTTCGTCGATGGGAATCGAACCATGCGGATAGTTTGCGCAAAGAAATAGGTGCTGAATTTGCTGCTCGTCTGTTTACTGGAGGAGACGTACGTAAGCATCGATGGACAGTGTATGCGCTTCGTATAGGGAATCCGGTTTACCTCCTTGGAACAACTCGCAGCCGCCCTCAGGAAGATATTCAAAATGAAGGCCTTGATGGAACACTGCAGAATTCTTTATTGGAAGTTGTTGGTGAGGATGCCCCTGGCATAAAAGCAACAATGCACAGAGGGTCTGAATTAGCTAATCTTGGAAAGATGCGTTCAGCATTTGAGGTCATGATTGTTCCTCTTTGCCTATCCATTGGTGGAATCATTATTTCCCTGATGAATCTCTAATCATTCAAGCGTATCCTTGATGACCCGAGTTGAACTCGGAGGTTCATGGCAGAAGATGTAGTACTGGTTGGCGGCGCTCGAACACCGTTTTGTGAATGGGTTGGAGGGAAGCGTGGAGATGGAAAGCAAGGTGGACTTCTCAAGTCTGTAAGTGCTCAAGAATTAGGAGCGATTGCTATTCAAGGAGCACTTGAAAAGACCAATACTGATCCATCTAGTGTTGACCATGTTGTAATGGGTTATGCTCTTCAAACATGTTCTCAATCCATTTATGGCGCTCGACATGCAGGTTTGAAAGCTGGAATTCCCCAAGAAGTGCCGATGCTTACACTTTCACGCATCTGCGGTTCAGGAATACAATCCATCGTCACGGGCGCTCAAATGATCATGCTCGATGAGGCATCAACAGTTGTTGCAGGTGGTATGGAAAACCTTTCACAAGCTCCTCACGTACTTCGTGGTGCTCGTGATGGCTGGAAACTTGGCCGATCCCCTCCTGTAGAGGATTACATGATGACGAACCTTCAGGATTTGACCTGCGGGAAATATATGGCTCAAACCAGCGATGAGATATGTGCTCGGAAAGGAGTTACGAGAGAAGAAACAGACGCATTCGCTGCACGTTCACACCAAAGAGTTCTGGCTTCTATAGAGAATGGAATCTTTGATGAAGAAATTGTAGATGTAGTCATTAAATCACGAAGAGGCGAGACGATCATCACGTCTAAAGACGAGGATCACGTTGTCCACAATACTTCGGAAGAATCGCTAGCAAAACTCCCTACAGCATTTGGACCCGACTCTTTGGTTACTGCAGGAAATGCATCTGGAATTGTTGATGGTGCAGCAGCAGTTGTCATCAAGTCCGCTTCCCAAGCAGCAGAAGATGGAGATTCTCCACTTGCAAGAATCGTAGGATGGGGCATTGTAGGATTGGAGCCAGCAATCATGGCATATGGTCCAGTACCTGCATCAAGAAAGGCTTTGGAACGAACTGGTCTTTCCGTGGATGATATCGATCTTTGGGAAATCAATGAAGCATTTGCAGGTCAAGCAGTGGCTTGTGTTAAAGAACTCGGCTTAGACATCGACAAGGTCAATGTCAACGGCGGAGCTGTCGGTCTAGGCCATCCTCTAGCTGCCACAGGAACTCGTCTTACATTGACGCTTGCTCATCAATTGAAGCGTTCTGGCGGCAAATATGGAATAGCAACCGCTTGTATTGGTGGTGGACAAGGTATTGCGCTTGTTATTGAATCTCTATGAGAGAAACAATTCTTCAGACAGACACTTTCTTTTTGCACGCAGGGCATGTTGTAGTTCCAAAAGTCCCTGCTTTTACATTGAAATGAGCAGAACAATAAGGGCACTCAAGAAGAACTTTGTCGTCATCTTGAACCGCCGAACGACTCTGATTGACTCGCTTTTGTCCATCTGGATGTGACTTTATCGGATAACCTCCTGAATTCTCTAAAGGCCAGCCTGGCCTGAGGTTATTGAATTCAGCAAGCAATGGTATACCTACAATCACTGAGCAGGTAAAGGAGCACATGAGAGACCAGGATATAGGGAGTGTTCCATCAAGACCAACTGAGAGCGGACTCCATTCATCATGGTACATTATTGAAAGGCTTCCAGAAATAATTAATGTCGCTAATGTCAAAAACATCCCATTTCTATACCCTAATACTGTAATCACACCTCCAATAATGTAGAGGAATCCTATTCCCCATGCAAGAAATGATTCAAACAGAAATACTTGGTCATCAAAGGCTGAAAAGAACATTGCCATTCCGATTCTAAAGATACCATATAAGATGATTAATGATCCAATTACTTGTGCAAAGCCTGTACTTCCACCATTTTGAGTGATGTGAATAATTTGTTGAGGCGTTTGCATGTGTTGTTGATGGTATTGAGTTTGGGTCTGTTGCTGAGGAACTGATTCTTCATCATTTTCCATTAGGCGAATAATCACTTCATTTTTATTACCGCTAACCCTTAATCCTCGTTCTCTACACAGAGTTTTCAGTTCAATCAGAGAAAGCCTTTCGTAATCCATGAGTGTTACTTTTTTTCAATAATACTTGAACGTGTACCCTGCATACTCGAAATGAGCCTATTGATTTCATCTAAATTGTAAGTAATATGCTGCGTTGATAATCGCAGCAAAAGTAACCCATGCAATGTAAGGCCAAACAAGTTGGGAAGCGTTTGGCACTTTTTGGAATAACAAGTAAGCATAGAGGATCGAGAAAATGATTATGAAAACAAGCATAATCAAGGAAATGAGATACTCTGCTGAATTGAAAACATTTGGCCAAAGTAGATTAAGTGCTAGTTGGGTCATGAATAGGAAAACAATGAGATTGAATTGCTCTAATTTTTCACGATTGATGATGGCGTAATATATGCTGAAAGCAAGCATCGTATACAACACTGCCCAAATTGGCCCTACAACCCAACCAGGAGGCCTAAAGAAGGGCTCGTATTCAGAATTAAAGGTCAATAAAATACCTCAGTCGTCCTGTGCAATGTTATTCAACATGCATCAAAGGCTTCGATGACGTATTGAGTAAGTGGACTTGTCCAAGCAAGTTCACTGATTCCATCCTTTCCTTGCAGGGCATATGCTCGAACAACATCTCGAACTCTTACATTGCCATCTGCTGAACGAGCTAAAATTGTTGCTCCTTTGATTGCCTTTCCTGTTCCATGTGGATCATATACAGTGTCTAGTGCATCTGATAGGAACCAATCTGCTTTGCCGCCAGGTTCGCCTTCATAGGTTTTCTTTGGTCGCTTTGAACCAAACATTCCACTTGATTTTGGCTTCTTTTTCTGAGGAGCCTTCTTTTCTGGTTCTGCTTTCTTAGTAGATTGAGATTTCTTGTTTTCAGAAGGTTTCTTGTCTGAAGATGAAGCTTCTTCTTGTCCAAGTTCTGCTCGGACTTCTGCTTCTATTTTCTTTCGTAGACTGTCAGCATTCGTTTCAGCTGCTGATTTTGCTGCTCTAGCAACGGCATCATCGCGTTCATCTTTGAGTGCTTGAATCACGTTAACATAATGGCTTGCAACTTCAATGAGTGCAGTCTCCATCGCCGCTTCCATTTGCATTGAAACAACGTCTGAAGATGATTCTCTCCACTTACGCCATTGAAGCATTGTGTTCGCGTGAATATCTGATCCACATTTCGGACAAAAACTTCTCTTTGGTGGTTTGAGGACGGGGATTGCTCTCATTGCCTCAGGATCAATTCCCTCGTGTTCACCACTTGCAACATCGTGAATGTGAGTTGAAGCATCCATCCCATGTGTCATTGCTCCACGAAATAAGCCTTCGGACATATCCAATGTACCTGCTTGAATCATATCCCATCCACTTGTTCCTCTAACGACTGCTCGAACTGCAGCGTTAGCAGCAGGGGATTGGCCCCAGTCATGCTCTTTCTTGGGTGAAAGTTCATTTTCGCTTCCTTCAAACGCTTGTCCAATGTCTATGCTGGTTCCATCATCTGCAGCAGCAGCAATTCCGAGCGTTATTGGATTGGCTCCTTCTTCGACACGGGCAATCATATCGAACTTTTCAGCCATTGAGAGATCTTGTCGGTGTCGAATCACCTCTTTGAGTTGATTCAAATCGTGACCCGTTGAAGTAATTGGACCTTGTCCAAGGAGGTCATGTCCACAAGACAAGCAAAACTTAGCAGCAGCCTCTACACCGACCTCGCATGTCGGACAATAGACGCCTGCCATGTTCATCAGGAGAGTACGACCTCTTTTGAATTCTTAGGGTCGAACGTTTCCAAAAAAGGGGTTCTTTGAGTATTTCATCTAAGGCATTGCCTAAGAAGTGAAAGAATTGTTTCTCTGTCGAGTTCAGATAGAATGGCAGGGAGACGTGGACCTTTCTCGACACCCATGATGCAGAGATACAATGTACGATATGCCACACGTGGTGACATGTCTATGGATTTAGCAGATTGAGAAATAGCTCCCTGAATTTCAGAACTTGTCCACTGGCAATGAGTAAATTCTTCAATAATTTCTGGTAAAATTGTGTGTTCTTCATCACCTAAGTGTGACAATGCTTCCATATCTGGTGCCTCAAGTATTGTGATGCGTAATTCTTCTGGAAAATGTCTTGATGAAATCCATGTTCGCATTCTGTTTAATCGATCAATCATTGAAGCGGATGCTTGGCCATGAATTCCAATAGATTTCCAAATCTCGTCATCATCTGTCTTTGTTTGAGCGAGAAGTGCTAGGTGTCTGAATGTAACATGTGACGATTCATTTAGTCCCGTGACATTTGATAATTCGATGGCGATTTGAGCATCTTCTACAGCAACTCTCTTCCGACGACTTAAATCCTCATTTGATAGTTCTATAGAGAAATCTCTTGAAGAAGTACGTTCGAATTCATCTGCCAAGGTTACAAGGCCCATCCCCGTATCAAACTCAATCGCTTTGTTTGGTTTAGTGGATGCTATCAGGTATCGTAAAATTTCTGGAGGGACAAGCGATAGGGCTTCTAATGGCCCGATGGTGTTGCCTGAGGAGGAAGACATTGCACCCTGTCCACGAAGGCTAATCCACTCATAGGTTAAGTCAACAGGTGCTTGTTTTCCAAATAATTCGACAATTTCTTTTCCTGTGTCGTATGAGCCTCCAGCAGCACCGTGATCTTTTCCAAACGGCTCCATTGTAACTCCAATCCAAGCCCATTTAGCAGGCCAATCAATACGCCAAGGAAGTTTTCCTTCACCTTTGGAGACATCACTTCTTCCTGGTTGACCATTAGAATCAATCCATTCTACAAACGGGTCATTCCAACCAGTGACTGTAATTCCGTCGATAGAACCATTTGAATCGATTGGGTTCCAGGGGAACCAATCTTCGGACAGTTCTCGTCCAGATACACGCTCAATGATTTCACGAATATCTGAGGCTTTATTGCAAGCAATACGTGCCATTTCAGAGAATTTACCAGAAGCATATGAATCGTAATTGTCAATGAATTTAGGTCGGACATCAATCTGGTTCAATGCCTGTTTGAATGGTTCGAGAAAATGGTCTGCATATGAGATTCCATTGGAAAATCGCTCATGATCTGGCTTCCCATCAGGAGTGGGTGGTGGGATTTGTTTCAACTGATGTCCAATGTACTTCTCATACTCATCATCAAGGAATGAGTAGACCTTCCGTAACGGATCTGCACTATCCACAATGAAGACGAATTCAACATCCAGTCCTGCTTTCTTAGCAGCTCGGGTAAGCATATCACCTGTTAGAATCTCTCGCAGGTGCCCGATGTGGAATTCTCCACTCGGTGTTATTCCCGTTGAGATGATGTGCTTATCTCCACGTTCTGCAAGCCGCTTTGCTGCGACATCGGACCAATGCATCTTTTCAACTCCAATCAAACAGGAACAGCACGAATAAGGCCACGTAAAGGTACATTGTCGATTTCATTTCGATCGGTCTTGTTCACGAGTACAAGGGCAAGAACAACCTCTCCTCCAGCCGCTCTGATTGCAGAAATGGTCTGACTCATCGTAACACCGCTTGACAGTACGTCGTCAATAATGACGACCTTTTTTCCACCTCCGACTTGTCCGTATTTATTTGACAGCGCACCTGCACCAGGCTCACCGTCAACATTTCGGTGAATAGCCACCTCAACATCAAGGGCTTGAGCGACTTCATGAGCAAATGCGATTCCGTTTATCGAGATGCCTACGACGATCTCTGCCTCATCAAATTCTTCGATGACCACATCTGCCATAATGTTTCCAATAGCAGTGATGCGCGCTGGGCGTACACCAATTGTACGCCATCCGATACGAACATCAGTGGGTCTTTGTTCGGTATTTGAGCCGGTAAGAAGCCATGCGATTGTGTCTTGAGACAAGGACAACTCATCAGCAATCTGTTGTGAATTCAACCCATCTTTACGAAGGTTTGTTGCAATTGTTTTCAATTCTTCAATACTTGCGACCATTGTACTCATCCCATTCCAGTAAGACCTCCTCCATGAAGTCTTTGCCCATATTCTACCCAAAGGCTTGAAGAGAAAGGGATGTCAGGAGCAATCATGAGCGACTTTGACTATGAATCTCTTCTCAACCGAGCGCGTGAGAACATTCCCGAGGATATCTCCTCTCGAGCTCGATGGAGACTTCCCGAACCTCAAATTATGATTGAAGGTTCAAATACGATTCTAAGAAACTTTGCAGAAGTTGTTGGTATGATGGATCGTGATGACAACCACGTATACCAATACATCCTCAATGAATTGGGTACTTCGGGGTCAAGAGACGGTCCTCGTGCCCGTTTTAAAGGACGTATTCCACCTAAGCGAATTAAGAAGGCTATCGTTGGGTATGTAAATACTTACATTAAATGCAGCCAATGCAATGCACCCGATACTGTCTTCCTCAAGCAAGATCGTACCACGCTCTTGAAGTGTCAAGCATGCGGTGCTACACGACCTGTGAAACTCTGATTGATCTTATTCGAGTTTCATCAAGTCAGTTTGACTAATGGTCCCATTTTTCAAATGATTTATGATGGATGTAATGTCCATTTCATTAGATAATTGATACCATGTACCTTCTGGATATATGACGCAACTAATGCCATTTTCACAAAAATCTAGGCATCCCGATTTTTGAACTCTTACCGTGGTAATTCCCTCTTTACGGAGCGCTTGTTTGAAGCGGGGTAGCAATTCAAGACTGCCTTGATTTTTACAATTTGGTCTGGCTGAATTAGGAGGTCTTTCATGGCCGCAAATGAACATATGTCGTTCATATCCTGGTTCAGTTCTACCTTTTGGATCAACAGCCATTGATTTAACCCCCAATTGTATTGATGAGGGTTGCGAGTTCAATATCGAGTTCAGTTATTGCTTTTTTATCGTGCGTTGTAAGTTCAATCACGGCATATCCCCACCCGAAATGGATGTCAGCATGATGATTTTTATCTTCACATAAAGCACTAACCTTGTCAACAAATGATTTGGAGTCGAGAAAGTTATCAAACTCAAATTCACGCATGAGGCATTGTTCCACAACAGACCAACCCTCTGGGGTCTCCATATGTTCATCCCCAAAGGTGAGCGTCATCGTTTCCAGTCGTTTCTTTTTCGACCTTCTCGTGAAGTGTAGATCGACGCTTCATATCCTCTCTTTCGTAAGCGAGGAGTTCCTTGTCATCGATGTAGGCAGGTCGCATGTGAGCAACAAGTACAATCTGGACGATTGTATCTCTTGAGACAAATCTACGAGATCCATCTTCATCAAGGATTTCAAGACTCGATTTTCCTGAAGATATTAAGCGGCCACGAATCCATGGCTCAGCATCAGAAAGAAGCGCTCTAGCGTCAATTTGGATTTCAACAAGGTCATCTCTGCGTAGTCCATTTCGTCGTTCTAGCAGGTCTCCGCTGTGAATTCCTTGAATGCTATCTAAATCTGGAGAGCCAAGGTCTTTCCAAAGGCCAGTGGCCCATTTTGGTAGTTTGAGTAATGAGGATTTCTTCGCCATGATGTAATGTGAGGGCCGACCCTACATGAACAATGTGCAATTACAGCATCATCGGGTTTTTGATGTGATGGGTTCATGAAGGGTTGTCGCTCCGGATGACATGGGGTACCTATGAAGGTTACATGGCGTCAACTGCCGACTGTGCTGTTTGAGGATGAGGTCCTTGACAAGGCATTTTCTCGGGCACGCAAGGCTGCTGACCGAGTCGATGACTACAATCGAGTCTTTCGTACAAGGAAACAACTCACTCGTATGATTCAAACAGCTGCTGATATCATTGATACTTTGTTTAGAGAAACCGTTCAAACATGGCCTTCTCTCGACCATTCGCCACAATTCGATCTTGCAATGATCGAAGCTTGTGTTGGTACTGATGATTATCGACATCATCTTTCAATGCTCCAGTGGGGAGGGACGCAAGTTCAACGAATTGCGATGCAAAATTCTCGAAAGATTGTGCGAACGGCTCAGGTTGAATTGATGCATGAGGCTCGACGAGAAGCCTATGGAAGAATTGGTTCCATTCTTGGACGAGTTGGTCCTTCCTTAAAATGGCTCAATGAGGCGAGAGAAACGCTCAAAGCACTTCCGCAAATCGAAACACTGCTCCCTTGCATTGTTGTTTGTGGCGCACCAAACGTTGGTAAATCTGCTTTCATTTCAGCCCTTTCATCAGGAAATATGGAAGTTAATCACTATCCGTTCACTACAAAACAAATTCACGTTGGACATTTTACTCATCGTCGATTGGTCCACCAATTGGTTGATACCCCTGGATTACTCGACAGGCCAATGAGCCGAAGAAACGCAATTGAACAACAAGCTATTGCTGCTCTAGAGAACATAGGGTCTCTGGTTTTGTTCCTACTTGATACAAGTGAAGCCTGTGGAACTCCACTCGAAGAGCAGTTGAATTTGCTCGAAGATGTAGACCGTTTGCTTCCTGGTACAGATATGCTTGTTGTGACGTCTAAAGCAGACCTTCTAACACCTCGTCCAGAAGAATGGGATATCGTACAGCAGGAAGAACAAGCTTGGAGAGAATCTGGTTCCAAAGGGACGCCAGAATTGCCCTTGCTCTATGATCAGGAAGGTCGTCCCACAATGAGTGCAACAGAAGACGTTGGACTCGATGCACTCCGCTTAGAAATCGTTCGTAGAGTCAAAGCTGCACAACATGTCGATCCGATGAAACTACCAGAAGGCTGGCATAGAAAGGATGAATGAACTTAGATTCTTGCAAGCAAAGGCAAAATAGTGATGAATGCAAATATTCCAAAGAAGATAAGCATCCATTTACGCATACGTTCCTTGTTTCTCTCATCTTTTTCATAGCGTTCGATGCATTCTTCAACTTTGCAAACACGTTCCTCTGATTTGCCTGGAATATCAATTCCACAGATTCTACAATGTTTGTGAGATGGAATCATTGCTTGCGCTTTGGAGCGCTTTGGCATGTTTTTCGTTTTCTTTTTGATTGCTTCTGCATCAACCATACTTCTCACTCCGGGCGAACCAATGTTCCCTCAAACGGTCGACCTTCCAATGCATCTTCAAGTCGACGGATATCTCGCCCATCTAGGACTCCAATTCGTAATAGCGCATCCTTAGCCCACTGGACTGCTATTGGATCGACGGCAGCACTTTGTCCAGGCTTGAGTGATTCTGTGCCTGTAATTTCGCTCAATTCATCCAAAGTCATCTCTTCTATAGCAGTAGCGGATTCATCCTTTCTCGGATCTGATGTGTATACATGAGACACATTTGTGGCGATAATGACATGTGCAGAGCCCGAGTCGCGGGCAAAGGCTACACTGACTGCATCTGTTGTATGACCTGGTTTGGTTCCTCCCATGATCACGATGTTGAAGGAATCAAACAAACTCGATGCATCGGAGGTTGTCTCAGGAATCGACGGAGCTACGTTACAGCCTATTTCTTGCAACATTTTCTGAAGGATTGTTGCGTTTAATCGAGTGGCAGCGATACCAATCTCGTCGAGACGAAATCGGTCATTCACAACATCTTTTGCAAGGTTAATGCCCTCTCTTGCAGGCTTCCCGCCTCCCACTACGATTCCTATTTTTCGTCCATTTCCTTCGATATGAACCAGTGTCTGGCGTAGTTGTCCAAGCCATGTTTTCACATCATGGTCTCCATAGAGAAGTGAACCGCCGAGTGCGACGATGATTGGTGCAACCATGTTCTTGCCTATTCATGGCGCTTCTTAGGCGTTGTCCATCCAAAACTTAGGCGAGGGTTGAAAACCCTTGGTTCGACCCCAATGGTAGAGGGAAGAAGTATGTCGGATGATGCTGAATTGGCGACAAGACGTCTTCGTCTCAAATTAGCCTTGGAAGACCTCCGTGAAATGAAAGGCTATGGCACAGAGCTAGTGACTGTCATTATACCTCCAGATCGACAAATCAGTGATGCTCGTTCTCTGCTTCAAAACGAGCATGGTCAGGCTGCGAATATCAAATCTAAAGGGACGAGAAAGAATGTTCAAGGAGCAATTGAATCTGCAATTTCTTCACTTTCGCGATTTAAAACTCCTGGTGAACGAGGGATTGCTCTGTTTACTGGTGCGATTATAGTCGGCAACAATAAGACTCGACAAACCACTGTTGTTGTTGATGATCCTCCACAAGAATTGCTTTCTTTCCGATACCGTTGCGACTCTACTTTCGAATTAACTCAACTTGAAGACATGCTTGTTGACAAACGGTCCTATGGGCTCTTTGTCATCGATCGAGCAGAGGCTGCGTATGGAATTGCTTCTGGAAAGCGGATTCACGTTCAAGAGCATCTTGTCTCAAACATCATGGGCAAACACCGTCAAGGAGGTCAATCTGCACAGCGTTTCGAACGACTGATTGAAGAAGCAGCTCATAATTTCTTTAAGCGAGCCACAGAACACGCTTGTTCGTATTGGTTGCCAAATCTTGAAAACATTCAGGCCATCATTATTGGAGGGCCAGGAGCAACCAAAGATTTCGTTGTTCGAAACGAATATTTTCATCATGAAATTGCCAAACGAATTGCCAAAACAACGTTTGATGTAGGCTATTCAAATGAATCAGGAGTCCGTGAACTCGTGGGCAACGCAGGCGCAATGATGGGTGAAATCGAATTGGATGCTGAGCGACAAATGATGAATCGATTTCTTTCTGAGCTGATTAAATCTCATCCGAAGGCAACCTATGGTGAAATGATGATTCGTAAAGCCCTTGAACAAGGAGCCGTCGACACCTTGCTCATATCAGAGAGTATGAGAAAGAACTCTGTTGAAATTCAATGTGGGTCGTGTAATCATATCTGGACGGCTTCATTAGGCCGAACGGAGGAACTTCCTACATGCCCTTCCTGTAAAGCAGGCAATGATTCTCACAAGGAATTAAGCAACACTTCTCTAATTGATGTTCTTACTGATTTAGCATCTAAATCTAACAGTGATGTTGTGTTCATATCGATTGACACCGAAGAAGGATCACAACTCGCTCTTGGTTTTGCTGGTCTTGCAGCAATTCTTCGATACCCAATGATGTGAGGTTTCAAAATGAAGTTGTTACGTGAAATCATCGAACCTCACCTCGAAACATTACTCGGTTCAAAGGGCATCGAGCGCGGGATGTGGGTATCGGCTTTGCAACCGAGCAGAGAGTCCGATCAAGGCGACCTTACTTTGCCTTGTTTTGCTTTTGCTTCAATTCTACGTCAAGCACCGCAACAGATTGCTGATGAAATAGCGGATGAATTTCCTGAAATTCAATGCTTAGAATCAATAAGTGCGGTAAATGGGTATCTTAATTTCAAAGCGAATCCAGAGTGGCTTGCTGAACGGATTCTCGCAGGAGCGATTCGATTAGGTGATGCAACAAAGAATTCCGAATCTGCTTCTCGATCTGTCTTAATTGAGCATACCTCTGCGAATCCAAATGGTCCCTTCCACGTAGGAAGGGCCAGAAATGCAATTCTCGGCGATACGCTTGTCCGTCTTCATCGTCTCCATGGTGATGACGTTCGTGCAGAGTATTATGTGGATGATATGGGCAAGCAAGTGGGAGTTTTAGCATGGGCCTTGAAGCACCTTTCAGAAGAAGAAGTTAATGCCTTACTTTCTGACCGAAACAAACCATCGCAGCGATGGCTTCACAAAGCAGACCATCAAAGAGTACGCTGGTATCAAGCGGCTCAGATTTTGCGGTCTGAGTCTGATGAAGCCAAGAAAGCGGAGATTGAATCTGAAATAGGAAGGCTCGTTCATGCAAGTGAACATGGTGATGAAGACGTGCTTCAGTTGTTCGAAGATGCATATTCTCCTGTCCTTGATGGAATGCTCGAAACCCTTGGACGCCTTGGCATTTCTTTTACGACATTTACGAAAGAATCTAAATTTGTCGTCGATGGAACCGTTTCCAAACTCATGGAAACATTGGATGGCTTGGACATTGCAGGGACTGCCGATAACGGAGCAGGGTATTTGGATCTCGGTGCTCGTGGACTGAAAGGAAAGACAGAATTCTTCTATAGAAGAGGAGATGGTTCTTCTCTATATGCTACACGAGATGTTGCATATCATCAATGGAAATGGAGTCAATCTCATCGACTCATCAACGTTCTTGGCGAAGATCACAAACTTCAAGCGAAACAAGTCGGAATGACATTAGAAGAATTAGGTACGAAGCGCCCTGAGGTGCTCTTTTATTCGTTTATCAAACTGCCAGAGGGAAAGATGAGCACAAGAAAGGGGAATGTTGTCTTTATGGACGATCTCCTCGAAGAAGCCCATGCGCAAGCAGCAGTCGTTGTCAAAGAACTTCGTCCAGATTATGAGGAGGAGCAAATAGCGGCAATTGCGGAAGCAGTGGGTACTGCAGCAGTTCGTTTCAACATTATCAAGGTAAGTCCTGAGAAAGGATTCACATTCCGTTGGGAAGAGGCACTTGCGTTTGAAGCTGGATCAGCCCCTTTCATCATGTATTCTCACACAAGAGCATGCTCAATCTCGCGCAGAGCCTCAGGGCTTGAACAAACGCCTGTTGCAATTCCCCAAAAGGAATCTATGCCATCAGGACTTGTTGAATTGATGCGACTTATGTGTTGTCATAACGATGTACTCGAACGTTCAGTAGAGGAACAGAAAACGCACATGTTTGCGCTGCATATGCTTGAATTAGCAAATGCTTACAACGGTTTTTATCGAGATTGTCCTGTTCTTAACGAAAACATTGTTGATGGATTCTTTTACGAAATGAGTGAACTTGGTCGTCATCTGTTACGAACTGGTTTGGAGGGATTAGGAATTTCTCCTATTGAGCAAATGTGATCATTGAATATCATTCAAATTGGAATCAAACATCTGTTGGGTAATAACGTCATTTGTTTCTTCCATTGATGCTGCTACATCGGAACCAATTGTTCGAAGTTCGTTGTATGCCTCTTCGATATCCTTGACTTGTTTTAGGAAGCGAAGCGGAGGCCAACCGCAATCGACAATCTCAGGATCAACAGTACTTTGTTCAATCCAAGCAGAACAACTTGAACCGTAGCATAACGCAGAGAGGTGTTCCAAGTCGACCCAGAATGTTCTTCTCTGACAAACGGGACAAATCTTCCCTTCAAGTGTTGATAAAACGTTCATTCCGTCTTCACCTAAAACATCAACGTCCCAGACAACGACACTCGCTTCTATCAAGTTCATTTGTTCGCTTTTTCCAAGAAATGTTTTGAGGACTCGCCACGCTATTTCCTCGGTACTGAAGCATCCCATGCCAATAGCTGTACCATCTGCTTCAATTGCACTAGGGACGTACACTCTTGAAGGAGATTCCATGGAGAGACTAAGGAGAACTTCTCTTTGAAGTCTCCCGTTGATTTTGCCTACTTCGTGCGATTCCAGGTATATTCGATGAATGGTAGACCACCGGGATGGGGTAATGGAGCATCTGGTTTCTCTATTCGGACGAAGATGGATTCAACATCAACATTCCTTTGAATAAATTCAGCGATGTTCGTTGCCATCTTTTCAAGAAGTCGAATTGGCTTTGATTCAAGAATAACTGCGTCTACTGCTTTCTGTAACAATGCATAATCAACTGTGCTTGAAAGAGCTTCATCTTGAACTTCATCGGTAAGATCTACTCTGACAGAAACAACAAATGGTTGAGACTGTGTATGTTCGTGATCAAAGTAACCATGAATGCCATCCAATTGATATTGGTCAAGCCCAACACGAATTGGCATTTTGTTCACTCCTCTTCACGCTCATGGACCCAAATCAGATGGTATCCAAATGTGGTTTTTACAGGCGGTGATACTGATTTTAGAGGTGTTTGCCAAACGGCTTCCTCAAATTCACGAACCATGTTTCCTTTACGGAACCATCCTAAGTCTCCACCCCGCTGAGATGAAGGGCAGGAGGATTTCTTCCTTGCCAATTTCTCAAAATCTTTGAGTTTTCCAATCTTTTCAGATATTTGTAACGCCTCAGATTTAGAGGCTACGAGGATATGGGATGCATGAGCACTTGGCTTAACCATATCAAGTCCACCCAGCTTTCCTTCTTGAATGCGACGCTTAGGAATTTACTGGCCAAGCAAGGTAACGCAAATAGGTTCCATAAGCAATAATTGAAATTCCAAGGGACTCTTCATTAAATCGAGACATATCATCTTTGTAGGTATGGTATTCCCAAGATCCAGAGCCGTAGCAGACCAGTGCATTTCCTTCAACACTGTCTGGTAGATCGTAAACAAAAGGACCGTGGTCTGAATTGTATGGCATGACAGTCTCTTTAGTTAGAGTTACAGAATATTTTGAAAACACATTTGGTTGTTCATCATTTAATTGATCAACAATATCACTTACGTGATTGATATCAGTCTTAGAATTAGAAAAGAAGCGTAAGCTGTTCCCTCTGTTTGCCATGTCGATATCGACGTGATTCATGTCAAGATTGATGTATAATCGAAGGTTCCTTGCTAGTTCATTTCCATTCGCACTAACATACGCCTTACTTCCCCAAAGGCCTTCTTCTTCTCCACCCCAAGTGCAAAATCGGATTGTGTATTCTGGAGTTCCGCTTTCATTTGCAATAATTGCAATTTGTCGCGCCATTTCGAGCACACTTGCAGTCCCGGATGTGTCATCGACTGCTCCGGGTCCGTGGTAAACCGTATCGTGATGAGCGCCAACGATAATCAGATCATCACTCTTCCCGTACAGCGTCCCACATGGAACGCTGACGGAGAGTTCTCCAGCATTGTCCACATCTGAGAAGAGCCGTAAGACCGCACCTTGTTCTGCTAATTCCAGCATTTGGTTGCCAGTTTGGTTTGAAACTGCAATGAAAGGTATGTTTTCAGGAATTGATCCACTGTTTGCAGCCTTCATCTCGTCAACACGTATCGATTTGAAGATCGGAACGCAATCGTCAGCCTCAACTTGTCCACAATTGGTTTGGTTATTGATACGAAACAGGCCTGCAAGTGAGTTTTCAGCCGCTTTGATGTACATGCCAGTGTTTCCATCTATGTTTCCTCCCCCTCTGATAATTCCCACCTTGCCGGATGCTGATGACCATAGAGAATCATCAGTTCCATCATCAAGATCGATGAGTTCCATATTTTGTCCAAATTGAATATCTGCTGACCCTGAGTATCCTTGTATAACATAATCACTGCGATGCTCAAAAGTGGTGATTTGCGCTCCGAATCCAGAATCACATGATGGCCCTGTTAAGAACTCAATAGTAGGGATGCACATTGCTATTTGAGGAGCGCTGTTGATCGCAAACATTGGGACTGAATACGTATTGAGTTGGGGTGAATATCCCATTTCTGTAAGATTATCTAAAATCATCTCAGCAGCCGCTGCTTCTTCTGGGCTTCCAGACATTCGTCCTTCCCATTCTGGATGTCCGAGAGCAACAAGTTCTTCGGCATACCATCGCACTTGACTGGCATCGAAATCAATTGGTTCGTAAACGGGTTTATCTTCTCCAAGACCAATAAGTGAAGGATTGAACACAACGATGAGGAGTAATGAGACGACGAAGAAAGAACCGATTGCTTGCCCTACGTTAAGCGGTCCGACTGCTGTCTTCTTCCAAAAAGAGGTTGCGATGATTTCCTCCTTGACTAAGTAATGTGGCTGTAGGCGTTCAACGAGTTCTGCCTTTTTACCAGATTTCGATAGCCCTCTCATAGCGAGTTCATCCTTGAGTTGATTCACGGTCATTGAATCAAGTGACGCTATGTCGCTCATAGGGGTGGACAATCAGGCGAATCTTTTGAAGGCGATGGATTCATGCTTAGAATTCATCTATTTCTTCGCCAGTCCATCTCTTTCCAATGGAGTGTTTCAGACCAATTTGGTCCAGTATGCGGGCAACCACAAAGTCAACCATGTCATCGATTGATTTTGGATGATTATAGAATCCTGGTGATGCTGGGATGACAACAGTTCCCCACGCAGAAAGTTTTGCCATATTTTCCAAATGCACAGTCGCATAAGGCGCTTCTCGAGGTACAATAATCAGGGTACGTCGTTCTTTCATCGCAACAATTGCAGAACGTGTTATGAGATTATCACCGATGCCTGCGGCTAGTTTTCCAAGAGTAGTCCCTGAACATGGACATATGACCACAGCATCAATTGGAGCAGATCCTGATGCAGATTTAGCTCCAATATTGGCCTGTTCTTCGAGAAGTGCCCCAGTTCGTTCTGCAAGTTCCTCTGGAGTAGTGTCACATTCGTGCTTGAGTGTGATTCGCCCAGAGTTGCTTACAACAAGTCGAATCGGAACTTTAAGCTCTTGGAGAACTTCGGCTAATCGTACACCGTATGCTGCTCCTGATGCACCAGATATGCCGAGAACGACTTCGCCCATGGTACTAATTCCAGCCTTCCTCATATATGCACTTGTTTGTAACCCTTGCTAAATTAACGGTTCAAGCATTTATGGTATACTGAGAGAAGAGCATCCTCGAGATCTTGGCGAGACACAGAATGTTCCAGTCTGTGAAGGGATGTCGTTGTCGATTCATCAAGCCCACAACCTGCAAGATTTTCCACCCGGCCAGTTGGGGTATTGTAATTGATTGTGAGGCCATGACGACTTACCCATCGAAGGAATGACAATCCAATACTGCAGATTTTCTTTCCTTTAACCCATACTCCTTGCATTCGGTCATCTCGATAGCCTTCTATCCCGAGTACTGATAATGATTCAATGACCCATGCTTCGAGCTTGTGTATTATCGCTGCTACAGATTTTTCATCTTCTTGATTCCAATGTATGATGGGATACACGACAAGTTGCCCAGGGCCGTGCCATGTCAGGCCCCCTCCACGATCCACCGCTTGTGTGGCATAATCCTCTGGAGGGCTGATGCCATCACTTCTAGCTCGAGGTCCGACTGTAACAATCTCTGGATGTTCCAAAATAAGAAGCGTATCGGGGATCTCCTCGTTGATACGTTGCATTTGCAACGCAGACATCATTTCAACTGCATCGTTGTATTCGACGACGTCGAACCTTTGGATGTCAGTCGTTTGCATAGTACTGCCTCAAAATTGACCTGATGAACCAAAGCCACCTTTGCCACGCTCAGTAGATGTCAGATGTTCATAATCAACTTCTTCGATGTGTACGAGGGGTACAGGTGCAAAGAGGAGTTGGGCAATACGCTCTCCCTTCTCGATATGAAATTCATCACCTGTACCAATCCATGTTGCCAATACTTTCAACTCTCCGCGATAGTCTGCATCGATTGTCCCTACTCCATTGGGGAGAATCATTCCCTTCTTACCAAGCGATGAACGGCAACGAATTTGCCCTTCCCAACCTTCTGGTATTGCGCATGCTAATCCAGTTGGAATCATTACAGATGATCCCTTGGGAACAACTGTTGCTTCAAGAGCATACAAATCCCACCCTGCTGCTAATGCACTACCTTGCGTAGGCAATCTCGCTTCGGGATTGAGTTTTGCAAATGGGATGTTGAGTTCACTTCGCATGGTTTTTGCTATCCTTGGAGGTTGAAGAGTTCTTTGCTTTCAGTTCCAGTGGAAATGAGGGTATATTCCGGCTTGAAAAAATCACAAATCAAAAATTCAAATCAAGTCCATATAGGCTTCGGCTCTAAAATTGTAATAAGGGGCACAGTCCCTTGATTTGAATACCCTCCAAAACAGTGGTTCATAGGAGTCGAGGATGCGCATATTTATGTGCCATCTCGGACGGAACGTAAACTCCAGCGCGTGATGGAAGGTGGAAATTATGGTAATCGAACACAACCGAAACGATGACGGAATTGAAATTGACCTCTCTCGCGAACACATCGAACCGATGTTGCAAGAAAATCTTGATCGATTCGTCCTCTTCCCTATTGAGCATGACGACGTATGGGGCATGTACAAGCAACATGCAGCTTCATTCTGGACCGCTGAAGAAATTGACCTTGCTGAGGATCTCAAAGATTGGAAGCAACTCAACTCCGATGAGCAGCACTTCCTAAAGCATGTTCTCGCCTTCTTTGCAGCAAGCGATGGTATTGTCAATGAAAATCTCGTTGTCAACTTCGCAAACGAAGTTTGCTGGGCCGAAGCCCGTGCGTTTTATGGCTTCCAGATTATGATGGAAAATATCCATGCTGAAACCTATTCACTTCTCATTGACACCTACATTAAGGATACAAACGAGAAGAGTCACTTGTTCAAAGCACTTGAAACAGTACCATCTGTGAAGCGTAAAGGCGATTGGGCAATGCGTTGGTTATCGCGCAAGAAGGGTTCATTTGCAGAGCGATTAGTCGCATTCGCTGCAGTTGAAGGGATCTTCTTTTCAGGTTCTTTCTGTGCTATCTTTTGGCTAAAGAAGCGAGGCCTCATGCCAGGTTTGACCTTCTCGAATGAATTGATTAGTCGCGACGAAGGGCTTCATTGTGACTTTGCTTGCCTTCTTCACAGTAAACTTGAGCGTCCAACACCTGAGAATATCATTCATCGTGTCATTGCTGAAGCAGTTGAAATAGAGATTGAATTCGTAACAAGTGCACTTCCTGTCAACTTAATCGGCATGAATGAAGACCTCATGAAGCAATACATTCAGTTTGTCGCAGACAGACTTCTCATCTCACTTGGAGCATCAAAACTCTATGATGTAGGCAATCCATTCCCATGGATGGAGATGATCTCCATGCAAGGAAAAACGAATTTCTTCGAAAAGCGAGTTGGCGAATACCAGAAATCTGGTGTAATGGACGGGGCATCCCTCGGAAGTGTCCAACAGCGGTTTTCTATGGACGAAGACTTTTGAACCGACCGCGAACAAAGGAAGATACGCACGAGCAGTAAAAACAGGAGAGGACGAAAAATGACAATGCAAGTAGTTAACCGAAAAGGTGAGAGAGAAGATGTACGATTTGATGCGATTTTGGATAAACTAAGAGGTTTATCTGATGGATTAGATCCGAATTGGATTGACCCTGCACATCTGACAAAACTAACCATCGAAGGATTGTATGACGGAGTTACAACACGCGAACTTGATCAACTTGCTGCAGAAACCGCGGCCTCTCTGGTTTCTCATCACCCTGATTACAGTAAGCTTGCTGCACGAATTTGTGTTGATGACCTTCACCGTTCGACGAAGGAGACGTTCACAGATGTCATTACAGATCTCCGTGAATATATTGACCCAGAAAGTAAGAAGCATGCTCCTTTGATTTCGGAAGAAGTTTACGAAATCATAATGGAAAATGCCGAAGTACTCAACAACCACATTGACTATTCACGTGATTATAATTACGATTATTTTGGATTCAAGACTCTTGAGCGTTCGTATCTGCTTAAACTTGATGGAGAAATTGCAGAGCGACCACAGCACATGCTTTTGCGTGTCTCTGTTGGGATTCATCACAACAATATTGCGAAAGCTCTTGAAACGTATGATCTCATGTCCAACGGTTACTTTACTCACGCAACACCGACCTTGTTTAACTCAGGAACACCAACTCCTCAAATGTCATCATGCTTCCTTTTGACCATGCAAGATGATTCTCTGCATGGAATTTATGACACACTCAAGCAATGCGCTTTGATCTCAAAATCAGCTGGTGGAATTGGATTGTCTATTCATCACGTTCGTGCAAAGGGTTCCTACATTAAAGGAACAAATGGTCAGTCGAATGGAATTGTACCAATGCTTCGAGTCTTCAACGACACTGCACGTTATGTGGACCAAGGTGGCGGCAAGCGTAAGGGTTCAATTGCAATTTATCTTGAGCCATGGCACCCTGATTTGATTGAATTCCTTGACCTCCGTAAGAACCACGGCAAGGAAGAAATGCGAGCAAGAGACTTGTTCTATGCTCTTTGGACCCCTGATCTCTTCATGGAACGTGTTGAGGCAAATGCAGACTGGTCGTTCTTCTGTCCAAATGAATGCCCTGGTCTTCAGGATGTTTATGGTGAAGAATTCAAGGCTCTGTACCATTCTTACGAAGCACAAGGTCTTGCTCGAAAGACTGTGCCTGCGCGTGAAGTTTGGGATAAAGTAGTTGAATCTCAAATTGAAACAGGAACTCCGTACATGCTTTACAAAGATGCTGCAAACGAGAAGTCTAACCAAAAGAATCTGGGGACAATCCGTTCATCAAATCTCTGCACTGAAATCATGGAGTATACCTCTGCTGATGAAGTTGCAGTCTGCAATCTTGCATCGATTGCTTTGCCAAAGTACGTAGAGAACGGTTCGTTCAATCACCAACTCTTACACGATGTAACATATCACGCCACAGGCAATCTTAACCGAGTGATCGACGTCAATTTTTATCCTGTTGAAGAAGCTCGTAATTCCAACATGCGCCACCGCCCAATCGGCCTAGGTGTGCAAGGGCTTGCTGACACATTTGCAATGCTTGGTATGGCTTTTGAAAGTCCAGAAGCACGTGCTCTTAACAAAGAGATTTTTGAGACAATCTACTATGCTGCTTGCTCCGCATCAAAGGATGCAGCAGTGGCAGAAGGTGCTTACTCAACATTCGAGGGTTCACCAGCGTCTCAAGGATTGCTCCAATTCGATCTTTGGGGTATGAATGAACACTCAGGTCGTTGGGACTGGGATTCGCTCAAGGCTGAAATTGTCGAAAAAGGAATGCGAAATTCATTGCTTCTCGCACCTATGCCAACTGCGTCAACATCTCAGATTCTTGGAAACAATGAATGCTTTGAAGCGTTCACATCCAATCTTTATGTCCGTCGAACACTGTCTGGTGAGTTCATCGTTCTCAACAAGCACCTGGTCAATGATTTGATTGATGCAAACTTGTGGAACATGGAGCTTAAAGATGAAATTCTACGACACAAGGGTTCAGTTCAGAACATCGCTGGAATACCTGATCCAATCAAAGAACTCTACAAAACTACATGGGAAATTAAGCAAAAGCATGTTTTGGACATGGCCGCAGACCGTGGAGCATACATTGACCAAAGCCAATCGTTGAATATTCACATGGTTGATGCAAACGCTGCAAAGGTAAGTTCAATGCACTTCTATGGATGGAAAGCAGGCCTGAAGACAGGAATGTATTATCTGCGTACAAAGGCTGCTGCAGATGCTATTCAATTCACTGTTGAAAGCAAGGTCAAGAATGATCCAGTCGTCAACGGATTGGCTGAGCGAGCAGAAGAACTCACAAGCATTGAAGCAATTGCATGCAGTCTTGACACTCCAGATGATTGCTTATCTTGTGGAAGTTGATTGTGCTAAGGGGCAAGGACCTTTCCTTACCTTACTCGTCGTCCCGCCCTTAACAGTCCAGGGCGCCTAGAGATGATGTCACTCATAATCAGAATACTTCTTCGAACTACCTTTCGCCTTTTCAATTGGGTATTTCTCAGCATTGAGTTTAATTTTCTCATGCATAATTGCAACTGGATCTTGATTCAAAACGGAGCACAACCGTAGACAATAGACCATCACGTCTGCAAGTTCATGACTCATCGATTCAACAAGTTTTGAATCAGCAAGTACTTCTTCCTTAGATGGATTTGACCATTGAACCGTTTCAGACAATTCTGCTGCTTCAATCGAAATGGAAGAAATCAAATTTTTGACTGTATGAAATTGATCCCAATCTCTCTCTGAAGTAAAGGCATCAACAATTTCCATAGTTTGTTTTAGGGAATCCTTTCCGTCCATACCTCTCTCACAAGGGCTTCGTGTAAAGAGGTTTCAATTAAGGCTCGCAAGGCTTAGACCTTATCTCCAACGTGAATTTCACATCGAATGAATTGCATGACCAAGAGTTGCAAGAACTGCTTCATGAGTCATCTCAGTCATTGTTGGATGTGCATGGATTGTATGCGCAATATCTTCAAGCAGGGCTCCCATTTCTATTGCGAGAGTCCATTCGCCAACAAGTTCGCTGACATGTGTTCCAACTGCTTGGATTCCGAGAATTCTGTGATCGTCTTCACGAGCGGTTACTCGAACAAAGCCAGCCGTCTTTTCTGCTTCTTGTGTGAGCGCTCGGCCGTTTGCTGCGAGTGGGAATTTACCAGTAATCACTGGATGTCCAGCTTCCTTTGCTTCGGAGGGTGATAGTCCAACAGAGACAATTTCAGGTTCTGTAAAGACGATTGCAGGAACTGCTGCTGGCTCATATGCACGAGTTTGTCCGGCAATGATTTCAGAGACCATTTCTCCTTGGAATGAAGCAACGTGTGCTAACATTTCTCCAAGATTGCAAACATCTCCAATTGCATAAACGCCTTTCATGTTGGTTTCACACTTGTTGTTGACTTTGACAAATCCACGCTCATCAAGAGCAACACCGGTTGGTGCAAGAGCAGCACTCATAGGACGTCGTCCGACGGTTACCAGAACTTTATCCACATTGAGTTTCTCAAATTCAGTCCCTTCTTCAGCATCCTTTGGAGTGTAGAGAAGGTCGACACTTCCATCGTCCTTTGCTTCAATCCCCTTTGCGAATACTTTGGTATGGACCTTGATTTTCTGCTTCTTGATGGCTATTTCAAGTGGTCTTCGGAGTTCTTTGTCAAAAATTGGTAAGACCGAATCCATCGCTTCGATAACAGTCACTTCACTTCCAAGCATTCGGAATGTAATTCCTAATTCGAGTCCAATATAACCCCCGCCAACAACAGCGATTCGCTTTGGCAATTCTTGCAAGGAGAGTGCTTCTCTTGATGAGATCACGTGATCTCCATATTTCATAAATGGCAATTCGATTGGTATTGAACCGTTTGCTAGAATCACATTTTCTGCTTGAATAAGTAAAGCATCTTTGCCTTTTCCAATTTTGACGGTTTTTGCATCTTGGAATTCAGCCCAACCGTTGACCAATTCAACACCTGCATTCTTGAGAAGTGCCTCAACACCTTTGTTGAGTCGATCAACAATGGAATCTTTCCATCCAACAGTATCGGCCATGTTCAATTCAGCAGGCCCAGGGATACTGATTCCCATGTGACCGTCTTTCTCAGCATGCTTTGCAAGTTTGTGGAAGGTATGAGCTGCATGGATGAGTGCTTTCGAAGGAATACACCCACGAATAAGACATGTTCCTCCTGCACGCTGCCCTTCTACAATCACTGTGTCGAGCCCAAGTTGTCCAGCGCGGATTGCAGCAACATAGCCACCTGGTCCAGCACCAACAACCAATACTTTGCATTGACGTGTTTTCATTTCAATAACCTCACATGAAGATTGTAGCAGGGTGTTCAAGCATAGACTTGAGCAACTGGACAAGACTTGCACCATCGTGTCCATCGACAACTCTGTGGTCCCAAGATGAAGAGAGGTTCATGATTCGACGAACTTCGATTCGTCCATCGATGACGACTGCGCGGTCTTTGGCATTGTGAACGCCAAGGATTCCAACTTCTGGCTTGTTGATAATTGGAGTAGCTCCAAGTCCGCCCATACGTCCGAGGCTTGTGATTGTGAATGTTGAACCTGAGAGGTCATCGACACCAGCCTTTCCGTCTCTTGTCGCTTGTGTGACACGTCCCATTTCAGCAGCTGCAGACCAAATGTCCATTGCTTCAACATGCTTGACTACTGGGACATAGAGTCCACGATCGGTCTGAGTGGCGATTCCAAGGTGTACGCCTTCATGTCGTGTTACTACGCCAGCTTCATCATCATAGAGAGCATTACACTCAGGACGTTGGCCAAGTCCTTTGACCAGTGCGAGCATAATGAAAGGAAGATAGGTCAACTTTGGGGCACCTTCTGGGCGTGTAGCATTCAGATGTTGGCGAAGTGCTTCTAGTTCTGTGACATCAACTTCTTCAAAATATGAGAAGTGAGCAATTGTGGAGTACGATGACATCATTGAATCAGCAATCTTTCGTCGCAGTCCAATCACCTTGATGTCTTCAGTTCCAGTTTTGGCAGTGCGTGGGCTTCCACCGATAGGCATCGATGAACTTGCACGACCCGCACCTCCGCTGAGGTGGACATCAAGGTCCGCATGAGTGATTCTTCCAGCAGGACCTGAACCTGCAACATGATACAAATCAACGCCAGCAGAACGTGCACGTTGTCGAACAGCAGGACTTGCTAGTGGTTTTGTTCCTGCCGCACGTTCGACAACTGGACCTGCTACAGATACAGGTGTGGCCGCAGGTTGTGGCTCAGGCTCAGGAGCAGCAACAGGTTCAGGAGTTGGTTCTGGCTTGATTTCAACTTCTTCCTTTGCAGGTGCTTCTTCAGTAGCAGAAGTATTTCCATCCCCATCGACATCAAATTCGATGCAAACAACACCGACTGGTAGAATATCTCCCGCTTCTCCGATAATTTTACTCACAGTTCCATCGCAAGGAGCTGGAATCTCAACAGTTGCTTTATCGGTCATAACCGAAAGAATTGGATCATCTTCTTTGACAGAGTCTCCTACTGAGACCATCCATTCCACAACTTCGCCTTCGACGACGCCTTCTCCGATATCTGGTAATTTGAATGCAAATGTTCCCATATTTATTCCACCTGTGTTTTCTTTATTGCATCAGCTATTCGCTGAGGACTTGGCATGTAATCCCATTCCGTTGTATGCGGGAATGGTGTGTCCCATCCGGTGACACGTTGAATCGGTGCTTCAAGATGATAGAAACATCTTTCTTGAATTGAAGCGCTCATTTCTGCTCCAAAACCACTGGTTTTGGGAGCCTCATGGACAATGACACATCGTCCTGTTTTCTTGATTGAGTTGACAACGGTATCTCTATCCCATGGAACTAATGTCTGTAGGTCAATCAGTTCACAGTCAATACCTGAATCTTTTATCGCCTGTTCTGCAACATGGACCATCGTTCCATAAGCAATAACAGTGCAAGCAGTTCCTTCTTTAACGACTCTGGCTTGTTCAAGAGGGACGGTGTAATGTCCTTCAGGAACTTCCGCATCTGGATGACCTGACCATGTTGGAACATTGTGTGGATCTCCATAAAAAGGTCCTCTGTAACAACGCTTTGGTTCAAAGAAAATGACTGGATCATTGCATTCGATTGCAGACAAGAGCAGTCCTTTTGCGTTGTATGGGTTTGAGCAATAGACGACCTTTAATCCAGGTGTGTGTGTGAATTGTGCTTCTGGCGATTGAGAGTGATGATGACCACCTTTGATTCCACCGCCAGCGGGTGTTCGGAATGTAAGCGGTGCAGTGAATTCTCCACCTGAGCGATGTCGAACCTTTGCAATTTCATTGACGATTTGGTCATATGCTGGGAAAATATAGTCTGCGAATTGGATTTCTGCAACAGGACGTAGTCCGTTGAGTCCCATGCCCATTGCGATGGCGGCGATTCCTCCCTCTGCGAGTGGTGAATCAAAGACCCGGTGTGCTCCGTATTCCTTCTGCAATCCTTCAGTCACTCGGAAAACGCCTCCAAAGTACCCGACATCTTCTCCAAAGATGACAACGTTTGGATCCTCTTTCAACGAAATCGACAAGGCCGAATTAAGAGATTTGATCATATTCATGTCAGCCATCATCTCACTTCCCGAGTTCCTCTCTCTGTTCTTGGATATGCCAAGGGACGGTCTCATAGACTTCTGTAAATATTGTTGATGCTGGGGGGTATGGTCCTGAAGCGAGGTCGCCAAATTCACATGCTTCTTTGTAAGCAGTCATGACATCATCGTCAATTTTCTGCGCAAGTTGAGAATGCTTCTCTTCATCCCAAACACCTATTGAGATGAGGTGGTCTTTTAATCGCTGAATAGGATCCCCACCAGGCCAGCATGTTGCTTCATCATTAGGCCGATATGCAGATGGATCATCGGAGGATGAGTGCGCACCAGCCCTGTAAGTGTATATTTCGATGTGCGTCGGGCCAAGGCCAGCTTCAGTACGTTGACGCGCCCATTGTGTGATGCTGTAGAGTGCAAGGAAATCATTCCCATCCACTCTAAACGAAGGAATGTCATAGGCTAAACCTCGTTCGGCAAAGGTTCTTCCACCAGTTGCAAGATTGGAGTGAGTTGAAATCGCCCATTGATTGTTCACAACATTAAGAATCACTGGAGGCTTGAATGTTGAAGCGAAGTTGAGGGCATAATGGTAGTCGCCTTGAGCGGATGTTCCGTCTCCAAGCCAGGAAATGCAGACTTCGTCCTTGCCTTGGTAAGCGCTTGCCATGGCGACACCTACTGCTTGTGAAAATTGTGTTCCTACAGGGGAGGATATCGAAATGAATCGGCCTTCTTTGTAAGTGTAATGAACCGGCATTTGTCGCCCACGAACGTTGTCTTCGGTATTGCCAATGCAATGGCAAATCATGCTCACCATGTCTCGCCCACGAACGAATTGGGCCCCAGGTTGTCGATAAGAAGGGAAGATCCAATCTTGTTCTTTTAGTGCCATCGTTTGCGCAATAGCAATGGCTTCTTCTCCAAAAGACCGCATATAGAAAGAGAGTTTCCCTGTGCGTTGCATCTTGATCATTCGGTCGTCAAAAATACGCAATCGCATCATATATTCGAGCCCCTCGATCATGGTTGCTTTATCGAGATTAGGATTCCAATCCCCTTTTGCTTCGCCGTTGTCGTCGAGAACTCGGATAAGCCCTCTTGCGTGCGGGGTTGTTTCGTCTGAAGTGCATGTTGCTGGATCTGGCCGGTTGAGGTCTTCTGGTTGCTCCTTGAATGAGCCACCAAAATCAGCCGTTTCCCCAGGTCTAAAAGGAGGAATTCCGATGGTATAAGGCGCTGTTGTCGCCGTTCTTCTCTCCGTCATTGGTTCACCTCACCATGACTCGGCATTAAGGGATGTTGGTGATTTGCTATGGGTTGAACTTTTACATAAGCACCTGGCATTTCCTCTTGATTGGTTGCATCCAAGGTCTTCCTCATGAGCAATCCTGCTTTGTACGAAGAACGCACTAATGGCCCGCAAGCAACGCCTGAAAAGCCCATTTCAATTGCAGCTTCAGCCCATTCATCATAACGCTCGGGTTCAGGGAATCTATCGACTGCAAGGTGATTTTTGGATGGCGCAAGATATTGTCCAATTGTGAGCAAATCCACATTGACTTCCCTGAGTCGTTTCATTGCCTCAAGAACTTCATCGTCCGTCTCTCCGACACCGACCATGATCGATGATTTTGTGATGATATCTGGGCGGAGTCGTTTTGCCTCTTTGAGTATCTCAATGGATTGGCTGAACGATGCTCTTGGGTCACGAACAATGGAATCCAATCGGGGGACACATTCAACATTGTGAGCGAAAACTTTCAATGGACTTTCTTTGAGCAAATGGGCGAGATCGTTCAAATCCCCTGCTAAGTCCGAACAAAGAAGTTCAAGCGTGACTTCAGGTGAAGATTGGGCAACAGCAGCAAGGCACTTTTTGTAATGGTCAGCACCTGAATCCTCTAAATCATCTCTATTCACGACGGTGATTACAGCATGACGTAGGTTCATCGACATGACTGCTTCTGCTAAATGTTGAGGTTCATCTTGGTCCAGTGGGGGTGGTGTTTTGCGAGTTCCAACTGCGCAGAAACGACAACCTCTTGTGCACTCTTTTCCAGCGATCATGAACGTTGCATCACCGCTTGACCAACAGTCGTGAATGTTTGGGCATTTTGCCTCTTGGCAAACGGTATGGAGTTTGTTATCCTTAACAGCATCCATCGTTTCATTGAATGTTTGTTGCTGTTTTCCAGATGGGAGTCGTGTTCGAAACCAGTTTGGCAAACGGGGCCTAGGTGCTTTCTGTGATGCCATTTTTAGATTTTTAGCCATGACCTCGCACCCCCGATGTACAGCCCACATGAACGAACATCAAAAAGGTGTGCAGGGACGAAATAGTGTGTTTTTAGAATACGAGCATTGATGAATGCGAGTCGTCAAGGAGTCTCATGGCCAATCCTACTGTTTTCGTTACAGGTGGCGCCAAGCGTATCGGCAAGGCTATCGTTGAATATTTCTCTGAAAATGGTTATTCTGTAATTATTCACGTTTCTTCCTCTTTGGAAGAAGGAAAAATGCTTGCAGAAGAGTTGCGAACTTTAGGTGGCAAGGCCGATGTCATGCAAGCAGATTTGATAGATGAGGCTGCTACGGAGACACTTGTTGAACGAGTTGAAAAACATCCATTCGTAATCGAGCGAGGTGGACTCGATGTCCTCGTTCATAATGCATCAAGATACAGTCAAATTCCAATCGAGGATCTCACAGTTGAAGATATGCGGATCATGAATCGATTGCATGTCGAGTCACCGTTGCAATTGACCCAAGGATTGTCTTTAGTTCTCTCTTCTATAGAAGGCAGTGTGATTGCACTTACGGACACTTCAGAAGGCCAACATTGGGAAAAATTGTCCCATTATACTGCGAGCAAAGCAGGCCTGCGCCAACTCATGTTTGGGCTTGCGGGAGAACTCGCACCTCATGTTCGAGTCAATTGTGTTGGCCCTGGAGCTATTCTTTCCGCTGATTGGGAACAGGAACATTTTGACAATGTCTTGCAAAGAGTTCCATTACGGCGTTCGGGTACGCCCAAGGACATTGCATCTGCCGTTTACTTCTTGGCAAATGCATCATACATCACTGGCCAGGAACTGAAAGTTGATGGCGGTTGGACACTTTCTCCATAGGGAAGGATTTCATACATCCTTGTCCCCAGCAGGACTATCGAGGTGGCTGAGGTGGTCAAAGGCGCCGGGCTTAAGATCCGGTCCCAGAT
>JBMZTB010000011.1:0-33278 GCA_049623485.1 Candidatus Poseidoniaceae archaeon | reverse complement strand
GTTACGTCGGGGATTGCAAATCCTCTTACCTGGGTTCAAATCCCAGTCCGTGCTCTTCCCTCAAAAGAGTCCCTCAACCCTGAATTACGCGCAGTCTTGATATTCAATGGCTCGTTCGTCGGGGCGTTGAATAGGCCTATTCACGTCGCGAGGAATCAATTTGCCAACTCTAAATTCTGCGTTTTCTCAGATCGGGAGAGGGTTTGCTGCATTCTTGGCACCACCGTCTCCAGATGTGATTAGATTTACCGTTGGCCAGCCGGATTTTGACACACCTGCGCCTGTTGTTGATGCGGCTATTGATTCACTTAAGAAAGGCGAAACGGCCTATACAAGGTCGCAGGGGAGTGAGACTCTTTGCGAAGCTGTTTCGAAACACTTGACGAAATTTGAGATTAATGTTGATGGAAATGATGTTGTTATTGCACCGGGGTGTAAACAGGCACTACTGTACTCGATGATGGCAGTGATCGAACCAGGTGATGAAGTACTTCTCTTGGCACCAGCCTGGCCTTCCTATGATGGAATGGTCAAATTACTCGGCGGGATTCCTGTCCATGTACCAGTACATCGCCCAAATTATCATCCCGATATTGATGCGTTGAGGAATGCTGTGACTCCTAAGACAAAAGCGATTATTATCAATTCTCCAAATAACCCAACCGGAGCGGTTTATACTTCTGAAGAGATTCAACAGATTGTAGAGTTGGCTGTCGATTCTGATCTATGGATTTTGGATGATATGATTTACTCTACACTTGTATGGGGAGATCACGCCTACACATCACCGAATTCCTTCGATGGAGGGCCAGAGCGAACGTTGACTATTGGCGGTTGGTCAAAAGGATGGGCGATGACTGGTTGGCGACTTGGATGGATTGCAGGTCCAACAGAAGCAATGGAAGCGGTGAAGACGTGTCAGGCATCATCTGCAACACATGTTGCTACGTTCCTTATGCCTGCGGCAGAAGTTGCCCTTACTCTTGAACAAGAAACCGCAGAAATGGCAAATTCATTTGCTAAGAGGCGTTTATTGTTTCATCAAGGAATTGATTCTTTGCCAGGGGTTTCTGCGCCAATGCCAGAAGGTGCATTCTACATCCTCGCAAATGTAAGTGAAACTGGAATGGATGACATTGAATTTGCAACCAGAGCATTGGAAGAAGCGAGGGTGCAAGTCATTCCGGGTTCTCTTATGCTTGGAGGCGAGAATCTCGTTCGAATGTCGTATGCAGCCTCAACAGAAGATCTCAAAGAAGGTATTCGTCGATTGAAAGAGTGGTTGACTTCCATAATATGATTGCATTATAGTTTATGCGATACGCATAATTACTTGGATGTTATTTTGTACAGTTTGCCATTTGAACCAAAGACTGCAAAATACAGATCACCATTTGGATGGAATGCTATTGGAAGAGGAGTGCCAACATCAGTGGCAAATACGCTTGTTGAGCCCTGAACTTCTCCATTTGAGGTTTCGAGGTCAATTTGTAGAATTTCATGACCTTGTGGTAAAATAGTATTCCAGGACCCGTAGACTGTTGCGTAAACTGTCGTATTCCCGCCGGGAAGTGAAGAAGTTTCAGGACGTAAGGCAAGACCGTTCATCGAAGTGTGGGGAGTCCAGCGAGCAATGGGTGCAATACTGCCATCTGGGATTGGATTGGATGGCGAATCATCAGGCCAACCATAGAATCCATTGTCCTCAAGCAGATTCAATTCTTCATCGGGATGATCTCCCTCCCAGTCTCTTCCGTTGTCTGTAAACACATAGCCTATGGTTGGAACCCAGATTCCATCGAAGGAGTTTCGCACACCGCTTGCAAGTATGCCGTGATCTCCAGTTGAGGCATTCACCCACAACAGTGCGCCATTTCTAGAATCTTCTTCCTCACAAACATTGCATGTTGAACCGCTATGCCAAATCAGTGTTCCATTGGGCATGATATTTACTGCGTTTGTTTGATGGTTTCCAGTTGGAATGCCAGAAATCAGAGTTGTCTCATTTTCAATATTTTCAAGGTCGTTGTGGTCATAACGTAACAATTCACCAGCTTCGCTAACAAAGAAATGACTTGTCGTTATGGCGATATCATGAGGTTTGTTCAATCCAGAAATCAGAGTGGTCCGATTCATTTCTCCGTCAAGAAGTAATATTCTGCCGCCATCACGATCACAGACAAGCAATCTGTCTTCATCGTACCATTCAAGGCAGGTTGGACCTCCTAGATTGGTTGCCACTACATCGATTGAAAATCCATCGGGGACTTCCGGTTGCATGAATGACGTATATGGGTAGATTTGTCGAGCGATGAGCAATGTAAGAATCATCAAAACAAAAGGAAGCACATTACGGAACATGAATCTCCCTCAACTTATTGTTTCGATGTTTGCGATGTTCACTTTTGTTGTTTCGAATAGTATGCTTACTTCGAAGGTACATTCGCTTGAGCAAATGTCGATTCCGTTCTCGAGCAGTGTAACTGTTTCTGTAGAATTCCAATGAGAAAGCGTGTCGTCATTGGACTCGATTAAACACGGAGAGGGGATGACGAGATTAGGGTCACTCAGAGCAGGGTATTCTGTTTTGTTTAGAGCAGATATGAGCATTGTTGGGAATCGGCTTTCATCATCCTCGTTATAGTAGGTTAAGAATTGCAATTTGTAGATTGTATCGTCTTCAAGAAGAAGATATGTTCCCTTGTTCGGATTGACTCTATGAACAGAAATGTCATACGTGTACCATTCAAGCCGATCATTTGTCTCATTTGACCATGCAGAAGAATTCGCAGAGGTGATTTCTTCGATGTTTTTACCTTCAACGAATGCCCATTGAACTCCTTCTGAAAGGAAGATATCAGTTTTTGAAAACTTCATAGAATACGCTGAATCATTTGACTCTCGTTGGTTTGGCAGATCGAAATAGGTGAAAGAATCTGATGTTGCATCGACGACTGTGGTGAAAGTTGTCCCGTCAGCTCCAAGTGTTGATACGACATTGCCTTCGCTCGAATCTTTTGCTGATTGGCTTCCAAAGGAGCAGGTGTATTGTTGCTCATTCGCAGTAATTTCAATTTGCACTGAAGTCCAAGCGAGGTCTTCGCCCCCCTCGGCAAATGCGAGAGTTACAAGCTCGTCCGCAGAGCCATTTGATAGGCTTCCAGTCGGATCCGAGACAAGCACTCTGTTCTTTGTGCCGAGAGGGGACTCATATGAGACCACGAGAAAAGTCCACGCTATGCCTACAAAGAGAAGCACTACTGCTGTCACTGAGGCCCAACGCTTCCACTTCAACGTATCACTTCATCACAGGCTACGGCGACGACCCATGAAAAGGATTGCACCTAAGGCTGCTAGAATCATGGTTGATGCCATGAATCCTGGTGTGTTTTCCTCATCGTCATCATCCGATGCCGGTTCTGCACCACCATCACCGACAACAACTTCGCCGAACATGTTCATTGAAATGTGTGGTTCACAGGCATAATAGAATGTCTGATTCTCTGTAAATGTGTGGTGGAATGCAACGGTAGTTGCTGCTGCACCTGAGGTAATACCATTGGCTACGAAGGTGGAGGAGAGTGCCCCATCTACTTGCTTGACATTGTGCCCCATTGCCGCATCAGTCCATGACCAGCAAACTGTTTGACCAACGTCGATGTTTGTGATGCTTGGATTAAATCCGTATCCATCTGCGGTTAATCCGATTGTAACAGCACAGTCGACTCCTTCGAATGGATCTGGTGTTTCGTCTGCAGGCGGCATGAGAACCTTATCGATGACATGGATTACTCCGTTAGATGCTGGTACGTCTGCGAGTGTTACGACTGCGCCGTCCGCTCCGACTGCAACTCCTGTATCGGTAACTGTGATGGTCAACTCATCTCCATTTGCTGCAGTAACGATGTTTGCACCAGCAGCAAGATCAGTAGACAATGTTGTCCCTGCAACGACGTGGTAAAGGAGAATGTCGCTAAGTACTGCGATTTCTTCAGCTGTGTCGAATGAATCTAGGTCAATGCCAGCTGCGGTAAAGGCAGCATCGCTTGGTGCGAAGACTGTGTAGTCTGCCGTACCGCTCAATGTTGTTACCAAATCGGCTGCAGTGAGAGCAGCAACAAGAGATGTGTGAATGGTTGTAGCGCTAGCAGTCATTGCAAGATTTACAGGCACTGTCCACATGTATGCGCCACATTCTGCTGCACTAATGTCAGATACTGCATGCGTCACTGTGTTGTAGCAACCAGTGATTGTCTGACCGCCCATGGTGTAGTTCTCTACGAACATGTGAGAATTACAAATGAGATTTGTAGCACCTGGAATGATTGTGTGAGATATTACGTTGTAGCAAATATCGCCTGGTGGCGGCATCAGAACCTTATCGATGACATGGATGATTCCATTAGATGTTTGTACATCTGCGCCAGTTACGGTAGCATCTCCTACTGTTACGCTACCATCTGCGCCAACTGCAAAGGTGGCTTTATCTCCGTTGACCATGGTCACAGAGAGTCCGTCGGTTACTGAGGATGATGGGACTGCTCCAGAGTATACGTGATAGAGGAGAATGTCTGCTAATGTAGCATTTTCTTCATCGGTATCGAAAGTTGTCAAATCGATTCCAGCATCCGCAAACGCTTGATCTGTTGGTGCAAAGACGGTGAATGGGCCGTCTCCTTGTAGAGTCGTCACCAAATCTGCTTGGCTTAAAGCAGCGACAAGAGCAGTATGTACTCCTGTTGATTGAGCAGTTGCTGGAATGTCTGCAAGGTCTGCAGGAGGCATCAACACTTTATCGATGACGTGAATGACTCCATTTGAAGATTCAACATCAGCGATTGTTACAACCGCATCGTTGACCTTGACTTCGGTGGAACTGACCGAGAACGTGAGCGTGTCTTGGTTGAGAGCTGCTGCTTCCATTCCGTCAGTCAAATCTGTCGACATGACTTTTCCAGTGACAACGTGGTATGTGAGAATGTCAACAAGGGTAGCGTTTTCTTCATCAGTATCGAAGGTTGTCAAATCGATTCCAGCGTCAATGAACGCTTGATCTGTTGGTGCAAAGACGGTGAATGGGCCGTCTCCTTGAAGAGTCGTCACCAAATCTGCTTGGCTTAAAGCAGCGACAAGAGCAGTATGTACTCCTGTTGATTGAGCAGTTGCTGGAATGTCTGCAAGGTCTGCAGGAGGCATCAACACTTTATCGATGACGTGAATGACTCCATTTGAAGATTCAACATCAGCGATTGTTACAACCGCATCGTTGACCTTGACTTCGGTGGAACTGACCGAGAACGTGAGCGTGTCTTGGTTGAGAGCTGCTGCTTCCATTCCGTCAGTCAAATCTGTCGACATGACTTTTCCAGTGACAACGTGGTATGTGAGAATGTCAACAAGGGTAGCGTTTTCTTCATCAGTATCGAAGGTTGTCAAATCGATTCCAGCGTCAATGAACGCTTGATCTGTTGGTGCAAAGACGGTGAATGGGCCGTCTCCTTGAAGAGTCGTGACCAAATCTGCTTGGGTTAAAGCAGCGACCAGAGAGTCGTGAACGCCGGTTGCAGCAGCGTTAGTTGGTATGTCATCAGTTGCATCAGCAGTTACAGAAAACGGCAGACTGGATACAAGTAGGCAGGCTATTAGGGTGTACACGATTGATTTGCGCATTAGGCTGAAACGCCATTGTGTAGTTTATAATAGCCTGTATTTTGATGGAAGAGTTATTTATTCAGAATGGAGAGCGATAGTCCTCAACATCTTGGGATATTCTCAACAATTGATTGTATTTTGCAACTCGATCGGAACGAGCAGGTGCGCCTGTCTTGATTTGGCCAGCCCTCGTACCAACCGCTAAATCTGCTATTGTTGTATCCTCAGTCTCACCACTTCGATGAGAAACAACATTCCGATAACCGTTGATTGTTGCAAGTTCCATAGCCTCAAGCGTTTCCGTTACGGTACCGACTTGGTTTACTTTAACGAGCATTGCATTTGCAGCACCGATATCAATACCTTGAGCAAGGCGCTCCGATTGTGTGACAAACAAATCGTCCCCCACGATCTGAACTCGGTGTCCTTCTTGTTTTGTCAAAGCTGTCCATCCTGCCCAATCGTTTTCACCCAAGCCATCTTCTATGGAAAGGATCGGATATGCATCAAGCCATTCGCCATACATATCTGCCATTTCGTTTGCTGAAAGAACCTTACCGTCCATATGATAACCATCGTCCTTCAAGAATTCTGTTGCTGCAACATCGAGCGCAATTCCAACATCCTCCGTTGTGTATCCTGCTCCTTCAATGGCTCGAACCATGTACTTCAGACCATCTTCGTTTGTGGGAAGATTTGGAGCAAACCCCCCTTCATCACCAACGCCGCCAAGTAATCCATCTGCTTTTAGTTCGCTCTTGAGTTGGTGGTAAATTTCAACTCCAGCACGTAGCCCTTCTCCGAATGTATCGAATCCGTGTGGCATGACCATAAACTCCTGGACATCTACATTTGATGCAGCGTGAGCCCCCCCGTTGAGAATGTTAAGCATCGGAACAGGCATCTGTCCACCAGCAACGCCACCGATGTACTTCCAAAGAGGAAGTTCGTGACATGCTGCACCTGCATGTAAACAGGCAAGAGATGCACCAAGCATAGCGTTCGCACCAAGCGTGGATTTGTTTTGTGTTCCATCGAGTTCAATCATGACTTCATCAATGATCCTTTGTTCATCGACAGGCATTCCTACAAGCGCTTCGGTGATTTGTTGCCGCACATTCTCTACAGCGGTATCGACTCCCTTCCCGAGCCATTTTTTAGGATCATTGTCTCGCATTTCAAGAGATTCATGTTGCCCTGTTGAAGCGCCTGACGGGACCATTGCCCGACCCATTAAACGTCCATCAACATAGCAGTCAACTTCCACAGTTGGGTTTCCCCGGCTGTCAAGGACCATTCGTGCATCTAATCCAGAAATGTAGTCGGACATTGCTCTCAAACCTCCCAGTGGCTCGCGCTCTTTGAATCAAACGGCTCTTCTATTTCTATCAAAATTTATTTACATGCACGTGGGAAATTGTAGTTTTTGCACAAAAATGAGAGATATTTTTACTTTTTCGGGCGTGAAAAGGTTTGATATACCGATATGTGGAGGGGTTGGCATGCCCAGAGTTGCAGAAATAGACCGCGCCATCCTCGCCCAACTAAGAAAAAACGGAAGAATGTCGTTTGTCGATCTTGCAAAAGAGGTCGGCGCAAGTGAGCGAACCGTACGAACACACATCCGAGCAATGGAAGAAAACGGAACGATTCGGGGCTACACTGTACGCGAAAGTGGTATTGGATTGACTGCACTTGTTCGAATCAAGGTTTCACCGGGTGCGGAAATCGGATCATTTGCTTCTGAAGTTACTGGGTGGGATGGTATTGAAATCATTTACGAAGTTTCTGGAGAAGCTGATTTGGTCGCTCTCGTTCACGTTGATGACACCGTTGCTCTGCGACAATTGCTCGATAAGATGTGGATGGCTGCACCAAATGAAATTGCTTCGACCACAACCGAACTTGTGCTTGAACAGTACTGATTCAGTCAAGATATTCCTTT
The DNA here is from genome assembly GCA_049623485.1 of Candidatus Poseidoniaceae archaeon. GTDB lineage: Archaea > Thermoplasmatota > Poseidoniia > Poseidoniales > Poseidoniaceae > MGIIa-L2. The sequence continues at coordinate 25,681 of JBMZTB010000011.1, read as the reverse complement.
GATGCGATTGATATTCCCATGGAGATGAATGAAATTATTCCTGCGATTAGCATGCCATAGAATCCAAATTGTAGAGAAAATTCATCGTCTTTGAAAGGAAAAAGAAGTATCCACAAAAGGGTGCCAAATATCATGAGTCCGCCTGAAATTGCACTGAAAGTGGTTGTGGTTCTAAAATAAAATACCTCGAATACATTTAACCCATCCATAACGACATTCACCAGGGACAGGATTATGGCTATCCAAAATAGAATTATACACAATACACCAATCGTCCCCGCAAATGAAAGATCTCCAGAAGGATCGAGCTCTCCCAATTGAGAATAAGATATCGAAACCCCCCCCTGCCCAAATGATAGAAGATAGAATCCTGCATCCATCGCTGAATCTCCCATCCAAATAGAATTAATGGATATGAGCGCGAAGATAATCGCTGTAAGGGAAAGCGCCGCATGGGTTATGATTAATGTCGTATAACTTGATGAAAATAGGATTATTGGAGAACGTGTTTTTTCTTCCTCATCCATCCCCCACTCAAATTCTCCCTCGCAGAAAGGGCATTCAAACAGCCCGCTTGCATCATCATCTAGTTCAATATGTTCTTCACAATGTGGACACTCTATGACAACCATGTCTTGGTCCCGTCATGTCCCAATTTAGATGTTGTCCCGACGAAGGAGTTCGTGAACTAGAATTGATTCCTGAAGGGCGGAGATCCCTCAAGTTTTCTTGAGAAAGAATAAAGTTCTGGAATGGCTAACGTGTCTTCACATGATACCTGCTCAGCAACCCCAAATGTACCAAGTGCCCGCTCAAACGATGACTGTCCCTCGGGCAAATGTTGGCCTGTCCATGCATCAATTGACGACCCCTACATCCAATCGCGGATTATTTGTTGCTGGCGGAGTCCATGTAGTATACACCGTCGGAATATTTGTTCTCGCATTTGTTAGTACGCTTTTTGAACCCGATTCTGATTATTATGAAGACGCACGACTGTTTTATTCCATGAGTCAATCGACATTTTATCTCATGATTCCTGCGTTTGTTGTTTCTCTCGTCTCTGTCTACGCAGCTTTGAATGTTAATTGTAACAAATTAATTGCAACCTTAGTGCCCCCAATTAGTCATTTTATCTGCTACGTTCTCTGGTGTCTTATTGCGGCTACTGCGGCGCCGAGCGAAGCTGATTTCTCAGACGCATGGGAACAAACCTTTGGCGATGATTTCTTTAAAGTTGCAGTTCCAATAATAACATCTCATGTGGTATTATGTGCTGGAATAATGGGTTTAATATCCATCAGCTCGAATGAATAATTAGAGTTCATTCGGAACGGGTGTTTGATCCATGTGTAAGAATGCATAGACAGCCCACCATGTAACGATGTCCCATGAATGAACAAGGTTTGCTTCACCAGTGGCATTCTCAGTGATCATATATTCTTCCATTGTTGGAAGCTTATCACATGTCTTGTGGTAACAAGGGTATCCATCGACAACACCATTCCAACCCAACGTAGCTACGTCAATGTCTTGGAACGGTTGATGATCGCTTCTAGCAGTAGGAGATTCATATATTGCTACAACATCTTCGTACTTATTGTTCCATAATGGAGATTCGCCTCCTTGGGCCCATTCAGCTGCGCCCCGTTCCATCTGATAGGCTAAGTCGAGAGCGTCTGCACCAATCCATTCAGTGAGGTGAAACATTCCTGTTTGATCAACAACATCGCCAGTTCCATCAGGGCCAAGATATACAGATAATGCGTAATCTCCTGGGTAATTGATTCCTGCCATATCGAGATTTAGATAATTGGAAATTGTTACACCCGGAGGGACATCGAGCGTAAAGGCCTGTGAGCCCCAGAGGCCTTCTTCTTCACTTGACCATAAGCAGAAAACCATTGTTCTACGCGCATCAAACTCTGCTAGAACCTTTGCTGTTGTCAGAACCATGCTAGTGCCTGCAGTATTGTCATATGCCCCCGTTCTCGTACCGTATCCAACTTGGTCTGTCCCAGGGATGATCTCCCCATATGGAACGCCTGTCGGGTAGGCGGCGATATCGAAATGTGCGCCGAAGACCAGCCACTCATCAGGGTATGTTGTCCCGATTTTGTAGCCACAAATATTTGCAACCCAGAACCTTCCTGCTTGGAATCTATGAACTTCGACATCAAGACCGTATCCGCCCATTACGCCTTCAAAATAGGTAATAGCATCTTCATATCCCAAGTTTCCGTTGCCAATCCACCGGTCTAGGTAGCCTACAGCCCCGTCATTAACATCGGTTAAATCTGGAGTTTGGTCGGTAATGAATTCGACCCATTCGTAAACTGAACGGCCATCGACCCAACCATCGCTAGCACCAACGCCTTCAGCCTCACTTAGGTCGCTTCTTTCCGAACGAACCGTGTTGAGGAGTTTGATTTCAACCTCGCCTCCATCATTATCTGATGGAATAACCCAATTCCATGAGCCGTTTGGATCTTCATTCTCTGCAAGCATTATCGATGACCCTCTCGAATTATCTGTTACCCAGTCCATCCATGATTCATTTGCAGCACGAATAGGCCAGTTTTCACGTCCGAAATCTCCAATCATCATTATGATTTCAGGATTTCTTGGAGGGAAAAGTGCATTGATGATGACCTCTTCACCTTTTTCTAGGTCCAGAACTGTGCTGTTTTGTGCCCTCAGCGAACCCGGATCTTGGACAAAGTAAGGTATGAAAACACTCATTTTTTGTTCTGCAAAGAGGGTGATTTTCGTCCATTCACCTCCAGGGATGACGGGGGGGGTGACAACAAGATCATTTTCAGATGGGTTCGAATCTCCAGCATCTTCTCCAAAGCATCCTGAAAGCGGAGATAAAAGCATTAGAGAAGCCAAAAGCATCGCTTGCATGGGAATACGCATGAAGTCATCCAAATGCTTGATTGCTTTGAATTCAGCGGTAAAACGAGTAATTGTATTCTTCACCAAGAGTTAAATGACGACGGGCAGCCGATTGTCCATGGCTACTGTCCGTACGGACCAGAAGCAACGTGCCTTGATGCGCGCTGTTCCAAGGTCCTTTTCCAAAGCCCTTGCCAAGTATTTTGGCTCTGGCCCTACGGATATTGCCCTCGCTAGAAAGCAACATGCGGCTTATGCTCAAGCATTGCTTGACTGTGGATTAGAGGTTACAATTTTACCTGCAGATGAAAATCATCCGGATTGTATTTTCGTCGAAGATCAAGCCATAATTGTTGATGGTCACGTCCTATTGCCTCTGCCAGGACACCCATCAAGGGTTGCAGAACAGCCTCCGATTGCAGAATTTCTTTCACGACAGCTCAACGGCTTCCAAGTCTGTGGCATGTTTGGAGAGGCTCGAATGGATGGTGGAGACATTCTGCGTTTGGGCAATATCTTCTTTGTAGCACGTTCAAAGAGAACAAATGATGCTGGAATTGAAACCCTTCGAAATCTTCTCTCACACCTTGGGCATGAGTTGCGAATCATCGACATACCGACTGAAAAGGCTCTCCATCTCACTTCAATATCTTCTACGCCAACCGACCAAGTTATCCTTACCGCCGAGGGGTACCTCTCAGCTGACGATTTTGGTGAGCTTCCTGAAGGTAGTCAAATCATTTTCGTTCCGGAAGAAGAAGTCTATGGCTGCAATACAATCGGACTTGAAAATGGGAAGATTCTTGTTGCTGAAGGATACCCTACGGTGTTGAAAACAGTTCAAGAATTGGGCTTAGATCCGATTCTTCTTGACATGAGTCAAATTCGAGAAGCGGATGGTTCGATTACATGTTGCACGCTCTTCTTCTGAGGAAGCAATGAGTGCGTTGATATACGCGGGTGTAGCCGTTTAGATTACTGCAGGGGTCGCCCAGCTTGGTCAAAGGCGCTGGGATGAGGTCCCAGTCCGTATCGGTTCGCAGGTTCGAATCCTGCCCTCTGCACCATTTCAACCAATAAACTTGACATTCCGTCATGGATAGGCCTCTTCGATAGCCATGGCCGATGGACCCGAAGTTGACGAAATCCGAAGCACTGTTGTTACACAGATTGTTGAAGGTGGATATGTTACGGCCATACCTATTATCATCCTCTCACTCTATCTTTTCGTTCAAGGTTATCGAAGGTTGGTGATCATTACTGCGATTGCAGGGTGTGCTATTGGTTATCTGTCTGCAAGCACTCTCCACCCATATATGCTCGAACTTGGACTTAATCTCACACTGGATCGATTCCAGTTATTTTCTGCAATGGCCTTTGCTTTAATTGCAGTAATGATCACTTCGATTTCAATTCGTTTCCTGGCAACTGGTTTTGTGTTTATCATTATTTCAAACGGCATTCAAATGCTGAAAAATTACGGCATCAACCCAGAGAGGGGAGAGTTGCTTCCAGGGATTACTGCGATTATCGCTTTCTTCGTAGGCATGTCATTCCGACACGTTTTGCCTGCTTTCGTAGCAGCTCTTCTTTCTGCTATCGGCCTGTTTGTAGGCGGATGTATCGTGCTCGACCTCCCTCTTTCGTATCTTGACCTTAGCCAATCAAATGCCCCTCTTGCATGCATCCCTGTGGCTCTAATTAGCCTCTTTGTCCAGCGATGGCACAAAAAGAAGCACAGCCCAGATGATGGAGAGATTACCGTTCGCGAACAGCAACAGGCTGTTCGAAGAGCCAGGTATCATCCCGAACTTGAAGTGGATACACAGTGGGCTCGTGGTGGATTAAGAAAGTAAATGAAGGGCACTAGTCTTTGTAGTATCATTCAACACTGTGTCTGAACGCACTATGTCTGAAGATTTGAGTTTCAAAGTCGATTATAGTAAATTGACTAAGGAACAGCTCAAACAATTATGTGAGCAAAATGGGTTAAAGAAGAGCGGCAATAAAACGGATTTACTCGAAAGACTGAATCAACTTACTGAACCATCCGCTCCTAAGATTGAAAAAAAAAAGTACGTGTAAAATGCCCCTCTTGCTCACAATCACTGTTCGTTCCTTCAGGACACAATAAAGAACTGAAATGTCCATCTTGTTCGGTTATTTTTGATCCTCGTGTTTCGTCTTTTGTCAAGACACATGGTGTGAAAATTAACATTCAATCCGATAGCCAAGGACAAACAATCGTGAGCCTGATTGCTGGATTATATTTTTCCTCGATCTTACTTGGTGGATTTCTACTTGATATAGCGTGGCAGATCGGCGATTCAGGTTGCTCCTGTTGTATGCTCGGATTATTTTGGGCCCTCCCTTTTATTGGCTTTAGTGCAGCTTTCGGAGGCAGTGGGAGTTATAGAACGCCTATGTTGGTTTTATTTGGATTTCTTTCATTCATCCATACGATTGGACTCCTTGGATTCCTTGTTCTGCTAAGTCAATTTGCTGGAAGTGGATTTTGATAGATTATTCAATAAAAACTGAAATCTCATCCAACTCTTTTCGATCAATATCTGGAACCATTGCGGCCTCATTTGGATAACCAACTGGAAGAACCAACATGGCATGTTCATGCTCAGGACGCTCAAGAATGTCTCTCAAGAATCCCATTGGAGAGGGTGTATGCGTGAGTGTTACAAGACCCATATTGTGTATCGCGTGGATAAATAATCCTGCTGCTATTCCGCAACTTTCTGTACTGTAATAGGTAGGCCCCCATTCACCATTTTGCCGTAGACGTTTCGATTGTCTAAACAATACAATGACCCATGGAGCATCAGTAAGATGTTCTTTGATGGCATCAGTTCCTAACGGATCAAGAACTTCTTTCCAAGCATCAGGCATGCGTTGAGAATAGGTCTTTCTTTCCTCTTCTTCGGCAGCATTTCGTATCTTTTCCTTGAGGTCTTGAGAAGATATGGCGACGAATGTCCATGGTTGTAAATGTGCTCCACTTGGCGCTGTACCTGCACACATTATTGCCTGTTCAATGAATTCCCTCGGTACATCTTTTGTTGAGAAATGACGCGTCGTACGCCGTTTCTGCATAAGACGTAGTAATTCTTTAGACCGATGTTGCATCTCTTCAAGAGAAGTCTCTTCCCATTCAAGTTTGATAAATCCCTGCTCGGTCATGAACTTTGCAGGGCATAGATGGTTATGGTATTGTATCTCAATCGTTTGAGAATGCGTCAGGTTTGAACACCCAACGCCACTCATCTTCTCTGTCATAATATGCTTGGATGACTTGGTGATTGGCCATCTTCTGATGATATTCCAAAAGAAGGGGATATGGTTGAATCATGGTTTTTTCGATTCCATCGAACTGGCCAGAGAACATCATGAACGTGTTCAGAAAGGCCTTCACATCGGCCAGAGACAGATCTTCTGTTCCTGCAATCCACCCTGTTGGTGAACTCTTGAAAAGTGTCTCAAGATCCTTGAGTCCTGCATCTATTTTTGCACCTGGTTCAAATAATGCCTTCCGTGCTGCAATCTTCTCTTCCAAATCATCGATGTAAAAGGTGGGGGAAAAGGAGGCTCTCCAACCATCAATAAGCTCGATGATTTCGTTAACCTTTCCTTGCGTATACAAATCGTTTGAATCAAGTCCAGCCAGTGTAGCCGCATACCGCATGATAGCGCCTGACTCGGCTATTGTTCCTTGAGGTGTTTTGAGGATCGGCAAGAATCCCCATGGCAATTCCCCTGCTTCCTTTAGTTGCTGATAGCCGTCCCAATCGACAACTGTATTCTTCCATGGTTTGCCTGATAGTTCAAGGCAAAGGCGGGTTGGTTCAGCATATCCTGGTGACTCGAAATAAATGACTTCATGCATAACATGGGCTTTGGGGCGCAGTACATCAAACTTCGTCATCTTCGGTATACCTGTTGCGAACACGTAACCACCCTTCGCTAAAGAACATCAAAGCATAAAGGGAAGCAAGCCAGAGATGTACGTGGGAAGAGATTTCTAACCAGTTTGCTGCTTCCTCTAATGGATTTGCAAAAGCGATAAGAAGAGAAAACCAAACGACTGTACAGCCATGTAGCATCCATCTGAAAACGCCAAGAATTTGTTTTGAATTTGCTCTCATTTCAGACATTTGGGAATCGGTTAAAATTGCCGTTATTCCCACGACTTTGTCAAGAGCGCTCCCTCCATTCCAACGAATCTTACCAAGACGGAATCTGTTGATGATATCGATGAGTGTGAACAATGTTACCCAGACCACAACCACTTCAAGCAGTGGATTAAGTCCCATGAGATCCAAACTTCCCCATGTCGACCAACTGAAGATTGTCCATATCCAGGCAACAAGGAAGAGTTGAGCAAAGCGTGCGAACTTGGAGAGTTTTCGTAAAAGAACGAGATCGTGTGAAAGAACCAATTCGAGCGTTATGAATAAGGCTACAGTGAGGGTAATTATTCCGCTAAACGCAAGACCTGTCCAACCAATATCGCCTGTTCTCCACGCCTCGAGTAATGCTACAAATGCCCAACAGAGTGCAATAACCGATGCTCCATTAACAGCTGCCTGCATCGTGTAGAGAGGGTCTTTCCCATCCTTCAAAACGGATAAGCCACCCATTAAACGGACTTCAAATCCAGATTCATCGACCATTCCTTTCCCAGCAGCAGTCATCCCACCAATGGCTTTTATTCTCGCTGATTCAACAAGGCTCTCAGCTTCGGAATCCTCGTTTTTTGATGACCAGTTCGATCCTCTGCTTGCTGCATGGGCGGCTCCTGAGCCACGTCCTTTTCTTCCAGCTGACCGCGCTTTTGCCCAAGCGCGAACTTCTGGTGAAATCAGGTCCTCAACTTGATCCTCGTTCAATGGAGAGCCATGGTCTGTATACAGCCATCGGCACTGAATTGGAACTGGAGCTGGGTCTACATCTGGAGCAACCATCTGGAATTGCCCAGGTCCAAGTGTTGGCAATTGAGCCACAAGATCTTGGTCACCGCCGCTTTCTTTGAGCAGATGCCGAACCTTTTCGACATCCTGAGGTTGTGTGAATCTTCCAATAAACGTCGTATTGGCTTGTGCGAGAATTTTGTAATCAACATCGGATACGTTTTGAGTTGCAAGAACGCAGGCAACCCCATACTTTCTTGCCTGTTTGAAAATTAATTTGATGAGATCTTTCGCGGGGGGGTTTCGAGGGTGTGGCGGCAGATAAGGAGCCACTTCATCCATGAAAAACAGGAGTTTCAATTCGCCTTCCGCTGGTTGCTGTGTTAACATCCAGTCATACAGTTCTCTGGAGAGTTCTTGGACAAAATATTGTTTTTGGGCTTCATCCTGAATGGTGTTAAGATAAATTATGTTGAGGGGGATTTTTCCAGGAATTGTTGGTTCAGCAAAGGCATCGATATCAATAGCGACTCCATTTGAAAAGAGGAGTTGGTTAACGCCAGAAGAAAACGCAGCTAAACGCCGAGCGAGGTCATTACGGGTTGTTTTTGGCAACCGTTCCTCGAAGTTTGCAAGCCGATGATCAAACATGACCTCGTCCCATGGAGGAACTTCTGGCTTCTCCCCATCCTCATCTTCAATAAAACAGAGAGGATAAAGGTGCTTTGTGAATTCATGATGCGGTTCTCGTACAACTCTTGCAAGCGACTGAAAATCGCCCACGTCGATGCCGCAACGCGTTCCTTCTACGAGGATTTCGTACAGGAAGGGTTTCACAACCTTCCCCTGTGCTTTTTCAACATCATATCCTGCTAAACTGGTGAACCCAGCAGCGACCATGTCCCAAGCAGTAATCGCCTCTTCGGGGTCAAGATCTGCAGGTGGGGCTCGGAATGGATCAATACATAGAGGAAGTCCTTTGCTTCGTAAAGGAGTCCAGATTCGGACTTCACAATCCTCCATCAATTTACGCTTTCGTTCAATATCTCCATCCTTGTCATGAAGTTCATCCTCATCGATTCCCAAAGCCAGACGGGCAAGGTCACCTTGTGGATCGATAATCAAGGCTGGAATTCCTGCTAAAGCGGCTTCTTCAATCAAAGCCTTCGCCATAACAGTCTTTCCAGAACCCGTCGAACCAAGCATTGCAGCGTGACGGGCAAGTACCTGTGAAGGGATATCTATCGGCTCGTCGTTGTCTCGGCGATGGCCGAGGAACATGCCTTTAGGTTTGAATTTCTTTTTTGATCTCGCTGGTGTTTCTGGGTTGAGAATATCTCCCACTAACGAAGCAAGGTCCGAATCAGAGACGGGCTCATCATTGGACACCATAACCGAGCAGAGAAGGATGGGGTCTTGAAATCAACGACGCGCAGATGGGTCAAGGCGTATGCTCTTGAAGGTCGCAAGCATCGCCGAGGCATGGATGGACACATTCCTCTTGCCCGCCCATCTTGGACCGAAGAGATGCGTGTTGCTGCAATGGCAACCCTCGATTCAGGCCAATGGGTAAAAGGTCCTCATGGAAGAGCTTTCGCTGACGAGTTTGCTCAGTATTGTAATGTGTCGTATGCCGCGCCTTGTAACAGTGGCTCTGGAGCGCTGATTGCGGCATTAAGATTGCTTGATATTGGGCGTGGTGACGAAGTTATTGTACCCTCAATGACGTTCATTGCTACTGCAACTTCTGTCTCAATGGTTGGAGCAACGCCCGTCTTTGCAGACGTTGATTCCGACTATTGGTGTCTTGACGTAGAAGATGTCGCAAAGCGCATCACAAAAAATACCAAAGCGGTAATTGGCGTCCATCTTTTTGGTCAAAGTTATGATTCAAAATTGATTGAACTTTGTGAAGAAAAAAATCTGGGCTTGATTGAAGACGCTGCTCAAGCACACGGAACTTCAATCACTATTAACGGCCAAAAGCGAATGGCAGGTTCTTTAGGAGATATCGCATGCTTCTCATTCTTCCCTTCAAAAAATATGGCCGTTGGAGGAGAGGGTGGAATGATCACCACAAATGACCAAGCTATTGGAAATCGAATGAGATCAATCATAAATCATGGGCGTGATGGAACGTTGCAATCCCAAGAAGTTGGCACAAATATGCGAATGTCAGAAGTGTTTGCAGCGATAGGTCGTAAACAACTTGAACACCTTGACCATTGGTTAGAAATTCGTAGAAATACCGCTGAGAAATACACACAAGCGCTTGAACATCATCAACTGATCACAGCACCAATCGTCTTTCCAGATTCCGAACATGGTTGGCATCAGTATTGTGTTAAGGTGAACGACGCAGAACGGTTCATCGATTACATGGCTGAGCATAACATCGTTGCGCGAGTCTTCTACTCCACCCCCTGCCATCAACATCCAGTGTATGCGACACACCCACAAAATAGCGAAACACTCGAAGTCACTGAATCCATCTGTACGCGATTAGTCGCAGTACCAATCCATCATGGCTTAACAGATGAAGAACGCAGAAGAGTCGCCTCTGCTTTGGAACTTTATGCTTGAGTAAGCATCTCAGCAAGAGATGCATTTGACCAGCCTTTGAGATGTGTTAATTCGAGTCCTGCCCACGATGGTATGGCAACACGTTGATCTTCGCTTTCTAATTCTACTTCTGCGATAACGAGTCCTGCTAGAGTACCTTCAAACTCATCGACTTCCCACAGCAATCCATCCTCTCCATTCCATAGATAACGTGTTTTGACAACCGTAGGCAAACCTTCGAGGGTTAGTTCGTCATGCAGTTTAATCGGCAACTCCCATTCGAATTCAATAGCAGTAGCGCCAGTCCGCTTGCCTTTTGCAGTAAGAATTATTTTTGTTCCATTCTTATCTGTAAGATGTCGAATTCTCCAAGTCGCAGTGTCAACTAAATCGCTATGGGTTTCAACAAGTGTATGGCCTCTCCATTGGACTTCTCCGTTTTCGTAGGTCACTTCAGACAAATAGTACTGTTGAATCTCAAGGAATTCACCTCCTTGCCAGGGCTTATCGTTACGGCCATCAACGAGAAAACGTCGTTCAATCTCAACGTTTTCGTTCATGTTTACTCCAAGCGACCATAGCACATAACTCTGACCAACCTTTGTCAAATCAATTTACCACGTTATTGATATGTATCTGCCAATGATAAATCCATCATGAGGGGGGTCTTCGTTGTTCGATTTCTTGCCTTCTTGGCAATTCTATCGATTTGTAGTGGATTTGTTTTTCTGGAATCTGAAAGCAATTTAGCTGAGCCCGTAGAGGAAGATTCTGCTAGCAGTGAACCATTAACCGAGAGCGAAGAAAATACGGAAAGTGATGATTCTGCACAGAACGATGAGTTGGCTTTGTATAAGCCCGAAAATTCGAAATTCGAAGATCAGAAAGATCAGAATCCTGCTGATAATACGCTGTCTTATATCTTCTTAGGATTGGGCGGAGGGTTCTTTTCATCGCTTGTTTTTGGTTCATTCATCTTCGAATTTATTCGCGTCCTCTTCCTCTTAGCATTCCTCACTCCAATGATAGCAACGAAAGACAAGAAAGACGAGCGAACGCGCGGACGTATTTTGGGATTCGTGGAGGGAAATTCTGGCATCCATTTCTCTGCATTACGAGATGGTCTTGGATTGGCTAATGGGGTTACTGCATACCATCTTAGGGTTCTCGAAATGGAAGAGGCAATTATTTCTTGGAGAGATGGGAGGTTGAGAAGATATGCTATCGCAACGATATCTCCTAATGAAATTGATTTAATTCGCCATCCGCTTGTTGGAACCCGATTAGCAATTTTAGAGATCCTGCACCAGTCACAATCATTGGGATTAACCGGTAAAGAAATACAGAAACAGTTAGACATCTCTCGGCAATTATTATCCCATCACATGAATGCTTTACGCAATTCAAAGTACGTTGAGAAGGACGGGCCGTCCAGAAAGTCAACATGGAAATTATCCTTAGATGGTTTGGAACAACTCGAAATTATTCGAAATAAAATCAATATTTCGTAAAATCAATTTACCAACTCTTTCATATTGACTGGATATATGGAACCATCATGAACGCAAAGAAATTTGTTGCTTTAGGCGTCCTGAGTATGATGGTCATGTCAGGTTGCTTGGGGGCTGTAGATGAGGAATTCATCTTAACCAAGCTGCCAGATGACTGGACTCTAAAGACTGAGAGAACCATTACAACGCCCCAATTGGTTGAATACGATTCATGCTACGTAATGGAAATGGATCTTAAGGCCAGTATCGCAGAAGAATACCGAACCCAACTGCTGCAAGCGGTAGAAGAGACGTACTTTTACGGAGGTTGGGATGATGGTCTGGTCGCAGAATCTGCAATGGATGGGGATGTTGCTGAAAGTGCTGGAACATCAACAAAACGCGTAGAAGGCACAGATTTCAGTGGAACCAACAATCAAGAACAAGGTGTAGATGAAGCTGATTTCATTAAAACAGATGGGTATTACATCTACGTTCTTCAAGGAAATACGCTCTCTATACTCACAGTTCCTGAATTTGGAGAAATTGAATTCGCCTCGAATGTAAGTATTGAAGGCCAACCAATTTCGATGATGCTCGATGGAGATCGATTAATTGTTCTTTCAAGCTACTCCCCTTGGAATATTGACCGGGATGATGAACTTTACAACTTACTCCAATGGGGAGATGGTTACACTTCCTGGCGTTCTTCTTCAATGACGAAATTCACGACCTTCGATATCACAAATCGTTCGGAACCGATCATTACTCAAGAATTGTATCTTGAAGGATACAATGTCGACGCAAGAGAAATTGATGGTTCGATTCGTGCAGTTACCTACTCATGGCTCGATGTACCTGGGCTCAAAGGTTGGTTGCAAATGCCGAGCGAATATTGGCAATTGGATTATGACGATGAACGTCGGCAATCCTATCGCGAAGCCGTTGCTTACGAAACTATTCAATCGAATGCTGAGGTTCTGAATTCCCTCGAATTTGAAGATCTTGTTCCGAAAATATATCAAAGAATTGATGGAACAATCGTTGAACACGATATGCGTGATGAAGCATGTCAAAACTTTGCAAAGCCTCTTGACGGATTCAGTAGAGGATACACGAACATCCTTTCACTCGATTTATTTTCAGAATCGTTTACATTTGAGTCTGATCATATTCTAAGCAATCGCCCTCTCGTTTACGCATCACAAGATGTGCTTGTCCTAAGTGAGAGTTCGTGGGACTGGTGGTGGTTCTGGGGCCAAGATGAAGTCATGGAACAAACCAATCTCCACACTTTCGATATTTCTGTGCCCGGCGTGACAACATACACGGGTTCAGGCCGTATTGACGGTACAATCTTGAATCAATTCAGTATTTCTGAGTACGAAGGTGTTCTTCGAGTAGCAACTACTGTTGGCCAATGGAATCGGTGGTGGATGGAAGATCCTACGCCGATGTCTTCCTCCATCATTACGCTCGTTCGTGGAGTAAATCCAGAAACAGATCAACCGATTCTGCAGGAATACGGTAGACTTGACGGTATCGCAGAAACAGAGCGAATATGGGCGGCTCGATTCGTCGAAGACCGAGCCTACCTTGTTACCTTCAGAAACATCGATCCTCTTTGGACAATCGACTTATCAGACCAAATGAATCCTACGATTCTTGGAGAATTGAAAGTACCTGGTGTATCGACATATATTCATCCAATCAATGAGGATATGCTGCTTACAATAGGAATGGGTCCTGCTGGCGAGGATGGTCTTGGCCTCGATTGGTCAAATACTCGGTTATCGACTTTTGATATTAGCAATATTACTGATCCTCAAGAAGCCAGTGTTCTATCGCTTTCTCCTGTAGAGAATCCCGAGGAAGGTCGTTGGACATGGGCGCATTCTGAAGCAATGTATGAGCATAAAGCCTTCCAATATTGGGGGCCGAAAGAGATGCTTGCGGTTCCTCTCTCAACATATCGATGGATAGAAGATTCGACGGATGGAGAATACTCGTGGCATTATGAATATGTCTCTAAGGCAATTCTGGTAAATGTGAATGAAAGTACTGGGGATATGTTGATCCATGGGGAAATCAACCATTCTTCCCTTGTTAATTCTGAAGAAAGTAATTACTGGTGGGGTGGCGAGCAGAATATTCGACGTACTATTTTCATGGGCGATTTCATCTATGCATTTTCTGGCGCTGGGATAACTGTACATAATCTCGACACCATGGAACAAACAGATGTCGTAGCATTTGATATCGAAAAAACTGAATATTACGCTATTTATTGAATATGTGGAGATAAGCCAAACCTCAATTGCTGAATGGTTTAGCCGACATTGTGTCACTACGGGTTGCTGTCGTCGGTTGTGGTAGATGGGGGTCCCATCACCTTGCTGCGTTAGTACGCCTGCAAAATCAACTCAATATCGAGCATATTGTTGCTTGCGATAATGATCGGAACGTTGCTCAATCCTTGCGCTCATCTGGGTATTGTGTTCATGAAGATGCTAAGTCCCTTGTTGATGTTCATAACGTGGATGCCGTTATTGTGGCTACTCCAAACAACACCCACTATGCCCTGGGAAAGATGTTTCTTGAACAGGGGGTTCATGCGTTAGTGGAAAAGCCGCTTTCTGTGGACCATGATTTGGCTTCATCTCTTGTATCCATATCAGTTGAGATGGGTAAAATTTTGAAAACTGGGTTTTTGTTAAGATTTCACCCTTGTGTCCAAGACCTTTATTCACGGATTCGCTCTGGTAATTTGGGCGCCATTGAGCGTATTGAGTACAAGAGATTGTCAACAAGAAATGGTGATTCTGAATCAAACTGTCTTGATTCATTAGCAATCCATGGGCTAGATGTGGCAACTCACTTGCTCAGTGAACAATCGCCCATGGCGATATCTCATGTATATGGAGACAACCGTTGTGCAAAGCTGCTGCTTGAATTTCCGTATCAAGTTGAGGTCGAAATAGAAGTCGGGTGGGGGCATAAACAAAACATTGCTGAATTCAAAATCTATGGCACAAATGGTCTCGCCGTTGTTCAATTAAATCAACATGATTCGTATACAATTCTTCGAGATGGGGTTCATGTGAATATAGGGGTTGAATGTAAGCAAGCCCCATTGGACGGTCAACTTGAAGATTTCTTGACCTTCGATTCAAAAACCACATACGCTGCTTCACCGGGATCAATTCTTCGAACAATCGACTGTATTGAGCAGGCTCGTCAAAAATTGCTATCTCAAGGAGTCGAGGCTGCACGAGAATTGAAGAGATGATGCGGTTTGGAGGGGAATATGAGCCCAGAAAGAGTCATGCTTTGGCTTCTTGCAGGAATTACTGTTTCCTCGATTGCTACATGGATTGTCCAAGATTCGGTTTTTGATGCAGCGACTGCTTTTGCGATTTTATCTTGTGTAGTTGCTTCCATTTGGGGCATTACAAGATATGACATTGCAGTGAGATTCAGTGGAATGGGTAACGGGGGTATTCTCAACCTCCTCACTTTCGGAGTTGTTACAGCGGGCTTAACTTACTGGTGTATTGCAATGTATGATTTCCCCCTCGTAGGTTCAATCATTGGTAGCATTGCCACCAACGCCTACATTTGGTGGACCTTTGGAATGCTCGAACCTGGCAATCCTGCTGTATAATCAGGCGAAGGGTCAAATGCCTCCATCGTGGATTTCCTATCATGGCGAAGCATGGCGAGCACCCTGAACTCCCTGAACATCTCGAGAATCTTCTTGGGGTCGACGTTCACACTATTTTCCTCAAGGCAGATTGCCCGCCACGTGTTAAGAGAGGGACGATTGGGCAATTGGAACTTGTAGAGGTTGAAACCGAAGAGGAATGGGATAATCTTCGAATCGAATCATTACAAGAAGAGCTTGGGACCATCGTTGAAATGAATCAGCACCGCAGTGACTGTTTCCTAGAAATCGATCGTAAGGGATGTCGTGTACTCCAACTCGGCGATTTACGAATTACATGTGCAAGTCCTCCATTCTCAGATGCAAGAGAGATTACACTGGTTCGTCCAGTTGCAAAATTATCGCTTTCAGATTATGATCTTGACCCCAAAATCATTGACCGCCTTTCTGATCATCATCGAGGAGTCTTCATTTGTGGACGTCCTGGTTCTGGAAAAACGACTCTGGCCCAAGCAATAGCTGAGTATCTCGATCAAGATATTGGTGCAATGGTCAAAACAATGGAAGCGCCACGTGATTTACAACTTGCAGATCGGATTACTCAATATGCTCCTCTTGAGGGCGATCTAGAGAAAACTGCGGAAATCATATTCCTTGTACGGCCAGATTTCGTAATTTTTGATGAGGTCCGAAGAGCCCGTGATTTCGAAATTTTTGCTGATGTCCGTCTTGCAGGTGTTGGTTTGCTTGGCGTTACGCACGCAAACTCTGCACTCGAAGCCATTCAAAGATTGATCGGTAAAGTTGAACTTGGGCTCGTTTCTCAGGTTCTCGATACTGTTTTGCACGTCGAAGCTGGAAAGATACAGCAAGTCCTTGAATTGCGAATGACTGTAAAACCACCATCTGGGATGCAAGAAGAATTAGCTCGCCCAGTAATCGAAGTTGTTGAATTCCCAAGCGGTAACGTTACTCATGAAATGTTTGCATTCGGCTCAGAACTTGCTGTTGTCCCGGTAACTGCCAGCAGTCAACAGCGCCCAGTTCAACAACTTGCTCAGAAACAATTGGTTCACACAATTCGTCAATGGGCTGGAGTCAATGTTCGAGTCCGCTTTACAAGTGATGCCTCGGCAACAGTATACGCTCCAAAAAACATGATTTCGACCTTAGTTGGACGAGGAGGGGATAATGTTCGAGCCCTTCAAGATCAGCTCGGAGGGCTTCGCCTTTCGATTGAATCGCTGGACGAAATGCCAGATTCGGAAGAAGTCTCCGATCATCACATTTGGGATGATGATCAAGATCGTCGAGCCCACCAAAGCAGAGCCTATGAGCAACATGGCCGCTCCAAAAAGTCCCGTAAAAGCCGTCGTCGCTGAGAAGGAGACTTCTTGAAGAACGGTGCAACGCACAACACATGGCGCAGCAAGATGATGGATCTGGTCGCGCACCTGTCGTCATTGTTCGTCCTACGACATCTGTTACCAGTGGTATTGCTGTAACTCAGAAGCTTGTTGGTGCAGCGGTTGCTTTTGGCGACATATTGCGACGAACGTTTGGTCCGAATGGATTGGACAAAATGATGTACAAGACAAATGGTGAAAATGCAATCACCAACGACGGTGCAAAAATTGTTGCGGAATTGCTTGTTAAACACCCTGCCGCAAAGGCCTTTGTTCAACTTGCTGAATCTCAAGAAAATGCTTGCGGCGATGGCGTCACTGGTTGCCTGTTATTTGCAAGTGAACTCATGCGGGAAGCCGGAAGGTTGCTCGAACGAGGAATCCATCCATTGGTTCTTGTAGAAGCATTCCAACTTTCATTAGACGAGGTGCTTAACATTCTAGATGCGCGTACAATGCATATTTCTGATTCTGAAAGCCTCTCTCTGGTTGCGAAAACTGCAATGGTTGGTAAATCCGCAGAATCTGGAGGTGTTGTACTCGCAAAATTACTTGTGGAAGCAATGGAAACCGTGCGGGAGGCTGGAAAACCAACCCGGGCAGAACATATTCGAATGGTGAAACGAGGCCGAGATAGCCTCCAAGAAACCACCTTGATCAAAGGAATGGTTATTGAACAAAAATTCGATTCTGAGCGCGTCCCACAGATCAAACAACAAGCAGGGGTTCTGGCCTTGACTTGCTCGTTGTCGCTAGAACAATCAAAACGGGATGCTGAAATTGAAATTGAACGTCCTGAACAGATGATTGCATTCTTAGATGCCGAGGAAGAAATCCTTACAAAGAAAATTCAAACACTTGTCTCATCCGGAGCTAAAGCCATTTTTACATCAAAATCTATTGATGACCGAATCAAACATGCTTGTTTTGACGAAGGAATTCTTCTCGTTGGGATGATGGAAGATGATGGAATTGAAGACTTGGCTGCAGCAACAAATGCAACCCTCATCAATCATCTGGATGACATCGATGCATCCTCGCTTGGATCTATTGATGGTGCAAAGATCGAAGTTTCTGAACGAGAAGATGGACGACGAACAAGACTCATTATTGAGGCTGGAGACGCAGCTGGACTGGTTACCCTAGATGTTGGTGGTGGGCAAGGCGTTGCTACTGAAGAATACATTCGAGCCATGTACGATGGGCTTCGTTCTCTTGAGATGGTTATGGGAGACGGCGGTGTTCTCCTTGGGGCTGGCACATTCCATATTGCAGCAGCCCTTCACCTAAGGGAGTTGGCTGAAGCAACTGCTGGACGCCATCGTCTGGCAATTGAGGCTTTTTCTCGTGCTCTCGAGGCGATTCCGGTTGCGCTGGCAAGCAATGCTGGGGAAGACCAGATTGATACTTTGCTAAAGTTAAGAGCGGCTCATCGAAACCAATCTGTAGATTATGGGGTATCGAAGGACGGGTCAATAGGGCAAATTGATGCCGTATTGATTCCTGCAACAACGATGTCTCATGCTTTGCAGGCAGCAACCGAGACCGCATGTGGACTTTTACGAGTCGATCAGGTCATCTCTTCGCGCGGTGATTGAGCAAATGCCCTCATCACATGCTTGATAATGTGGACACAATAGAGGCTGATAACGGGTGCTGATATGGACTCGGAAAAACCACGCGCATTGTTGAGTGTATGGGACAAAACTGGAATCGTTGAATTTGCTACTGGTTTGGCCGATTTAGGATTTGAAATCATCTCAACCGGCGGCACTGCCCGAACGCTAAAGGCTGCAGGTCTTGAAGTGAAAAGCGTAACAGATGTTACTGAACATCCTGAAATTTTCGATGGAAGAGTGAAGACATTACATCCAGCCATTCATGGCCCCTTACTAGCTCGCATGCAACAGGAAGAAGATCGAGAAGGCATGAAAGAGTTAGGGTATACCCCCATTGCTCTTGTTGCCTGCAATCTTTACCCATTTACTATGGCTGCAGCCCAAGATCCGCCTCTTGTCGACGATTCGTTGCTCGAAATGATCGATATTGGAGGACCTACGATGGTTCGGGCTTCAGCAAAAAATCACGCGAACGTCATCGTTTGTTGTAATCCAAATGAATATGATTCAATTCTTTCAGACTTGCAAGTGGCTGGTGGAAAGCCAAGTGGAGTCCCATTAGAACGAAGGAGGGAGCTTGCTTTACAAGCATACGAGCACACTGCATCATATGATGTTGCTATTGCAAATACGCTTCATTCTCGTTGGAATGGTTTACCAGAATCATATGAAGAAGTAGAGGAACAAGCAAAACGTCATCATGCAACGCTTCTTGCTTCTGCAAACAAAATGTCGACCCTGCGTTATGGTGAAAATGCTCATCAAAGCGCCTCTCTTTATGTTTCAAATGCTGCAATAGGCAGTCACTCAACCTTGGTAACAGCTCATGTCGAAGGAGGTAAGGCGATGTCATACAATAATTACTCGGATGCAGATGCCACGCTTCGATTATGCCGATCCCTATCAACGAATGAATGGCCAAATACTCCGCATGCATGTGTGATTGTAAAGCACAATAATCCGTGCGGAGTTGCTCTATCAGAAACACAAGTTGAATCTTTCAAAGATGCGTTAGCAAGTGATCCTGAATCAGCATTCGGTTCTATCATTTGCTTCAATGAAATTGTAACGCTTGAAACTGCTCAAGCAATGTCCGATCTCTTCATCGAAGTTCTCATCGCCCCAGGATATGCTGATGATGCTAAAGAATACATTTTGAAGAAAGCGAACCGCCGCCTCCTTACAATCGATTCTCCGAATAATCGTCTTGCTCCATTGATGCGAGAGCGCGTCTTAAAACCAATTGAAGGAGGATGGATTGTTCAAACAGAAGAGCCGCCAATTATTGATTGGGCCTCAGCGAAAACCGTTACTAAGAAATCTGTCACTCAATCAGAAATAGATTCGATGAAATTTGCGGTTCGCGTTTGTGAACAAGTCAAGTCAAATGCAATTGTCATGGTCCAGGGGCTCGCAACTGTTGGGATTGGGCCGGGTCAAACAAGCCGCGTTGAAGCTGTTCGAATTGCTGCTCGGCGTGCAGGGGAAAGAGCGAAGAATTGCGTTCTTGCAAGCGACGCTTTTTTCCCGTTTGCTGATGGCCTAGAACAGGCAGCATTAGCGGGCGCATCCAGTATTGTTCAACCAGGCGGTTCAATTCGAGATCAGGAAGTTATCGATGCAGCAGATGAATTAGGAATTTCAATGCTTTTTACCGGGCACCGCTTATTCCGACATTGATGTAAACTGCCGTTCATCAAACAGAATGCGTCTCATTCATGTACTATTGATACTTCGAAGGTTCATGAGCGACCACGTGATTGCAGTCCTTCCCGGAGACGGCACTGGCAAGGAAGTTGCCATAGAAGCCCAGCGTATTCTTGACACCATTCAAGAGCATACAAATCATGGTTTCGAACAAACTGTAATCGAATGTGGTGGACAACATTACCTTGATACTGGAGAAGAATGGGCTGAAGGGTCATTTGACTTCTGTAGAGATGAAGCAGATGCTATTTTTATGGGGGCGATTGGTCAGCCTGGAGCACGTTTACCAAACGGCGATCTTGCCGGGGGTTCTGTAATCCTAGGAATGCGAAGCGGATTGGATTTGTATGCTAATGTTCGACCAATTCGATTGTACGAAGGTGTGCCGCACAAAGTACACGGTAGGTTCACGAATATTTGGGATCCAGAACTCGTTGACATGGTCATCCTAAGAGAAAATACAGAAGGGTTGTATCATTCTCTTCTCCACCGAAGTGCACAGCGCGCAAAGGGTTTGGAGGGATATGAGCCTCCATCGATTGAATTCCCTGGTCTTCATGGAGAGATTGCATACGACCCACGTCCGATTTCATCGCATGGTTCAGAGCGTTTGATTCAAATGGGTTTTGATATTGCTCAAACCCGAAATGGCGCCCCTGCTGATGGCGTCAACAGAGTTTCCTGCATCGACAAGAGCAACGTTACTCGTGGTTGTCAATTGTTTAGAAGATCGTACGATAAAATTGCTGATAAATATCCGCAAATTACGCGAGATTACGGATACATTGATGCTTTCACACAATGGCTAACTCGAACACCTGAGCACTATGATGTAGTTGTTACCTCCAATATGTTCGGAGATATTGCGACTGACCTAGCCTCTGTTTTGCAAGGTGGCATGGGCATGGCTGCATCAGGAAACATTGGCGATGACCATGCATTTTTCGAACCAGTCCATGGCTCAGCACCGAAGCACGCTGGATTGAACAAAGTCAATCCTATTGCTAGCATTAACTCAATTCAGATGATGTTAGATTGGCTTGCTCGACGTTCAAATGATGATGATTTACTTCATGTATCAAAACTAATTGATCAAAGCGTTGCTGAACATTTGAAAGATGGAAAGTCATTGACATATGATCTCGGCGGAACTGCGTCATGCAGCGGAGTTGGAATTGCAGTTGCAAATCGCCTTGCTTCTCATTTGAAAGAGCTCTAATTCGGTTGCGCTATTAGTTCAATGGTTGGGACTTTCCAGCCCACAAACCAGATTCCTACTAAGGCAACAAGAGCAATTGTTGTTTGGCCGAATCCCGGATCTCCTAGTTTTGTAACTGTCCAGATGGATAATGCTGAGACAACTGTAATGATACCGATAATGACGATCTTTGAATGGAGAGGTAGTGCTTTCCCTGCTTTGTAATACTCCAATAGAGCATTTCCGAACAGCCGATTTGTTAGAAGCCAGCGGAACATTTTACGGGAAGAACGACCAAAGCAAAATCCTGCAGCTACCAGCCATGAGGTTGTTGGCCACCCAGGAACTACTGTCCCTATGGCGGCAAAAATAACGAAGATAATTCCGAGAACGTTCCATACCCACCGAACTAAAATGTTGCGGGATGGTTTGTGTAAATCGAGAATATACTCCAATATTTCCTCGTCTGATTTACCTTCAATATCGAGATAAATGGGGGGTTTGGAGTTCGCTTCCGAAGAACTCATGTGACCACTTGCTCATTTTTAGCCGGGGGCTGACTACTGATAAGTAATAGGGAGGGGCCAGAAGCAATACGAAGGTCTCAAAGCATACATTGTGTAGCAATAACATGGCAGGCGCTCCACTC
Organism: Candidatus Poseidoniaceae archaeon; assembly: GCA_049623485.1. Taxonomy (GTDB): domain Archaea; phylum Thermoplasmatota; class Poseidoniia; order Poseidoniales; family Poseidoniaceae; genus MGIIa-L2. Next base: position 3,569 of record JBMZTB010000011.1, on the reverse strand, counting down.
ATTTCCCGTATTGGAACGCCAATGAATCCAATCCGGATTGCTGTCCTCTTCTCAGGATCTGGAACTGGTATGAATGCCTTATTTCGCCATCAGGATCGCGAGGATTGTGTTCATAAAACTGTCCTCACCATAACCAACAATATCGACGCCGGTGGAATTGTTTTTGCGAAACAGCGAAGCATTCCTCTCAAAATAGAAGTTGTTGACTCGGCACTTCCTAAAAAAGAGAGAAGGACTGAACAAGAACAACGCATTATGCAACATCTTGAACAATATGATATTGAAATTGTTATACTATCAGGCTATATGCGAATTTTATCGGCAGAATTCGTTTCAGCATATTATCCAAAAATAATCAATATTCACCCCTCTCTTCTTCCAGCGTTTCCTGGAGCAGATGCTCATTCTGATGTTCTCTCAAGCGGAGTGCGTGTTAGCGGTTGTACGGTACATGTCGTAGATTCTGGTGTGGATTCTGGCACAATACTCGGTCAATGCAGAGTGCCTGTTTTCACGAATGATTCTCGTTCAAGTCTTGCTAAGCGAGTACAAATCGAAGAACATAGACTCTATCCAAATGTTATCGATTCAATTTGCTCAGGACTTCAAGTTGTTCTGGATGATTAAAATTCATTAAATCATCTCCGTGTTTACCCATATCATTTCGAGGAAATGCTGCAAACAGTTCTCTTAGGGTCGATTGTGTTGAAGGGGTCCACTCCGAGGGCGTACGGGCAAGCGTGTATTGTTCCCTTCCATTGTGATCGACTGGAATTCCTGGCCTTTGATCGAGAATTGATTGAAGCGACTCTTCTGATAAGAGATACATATCGCATGGAAAGAATTGTATTTCCTCCTCTGTAGAATTCACAAAAAACCTGATGATATCTGAAAGAGTGTTTGCATCGGGAGGATCTGGTACGCAGGCCCCCTCGAAAAGGTCGGCTCTCTTTTTATTCCCACAGGCAATGATTGTTGTAAATCCTAAATCTGTTAATTGTCGATTTAGTTGATTTACATTATCAAAAAGAAGAGCTTTGTCCTCTCTCATGCGGATGCTTGCCCCACCAGCAAGTATGACGCAGGTGCAGGACATTTTACTCACACAAGATCGTCAAGGGCGCTCATTGCCTGTTCGAGTTCGTCGAGAAGATCTCGTACACGATCAAGGAGTGCCTGCCGTTCGCGGCTGGAGCGGGCTTGGGGAAGCCACTCTAGCAGCCTACGTACATCGCGGGCGTCTCGTTCGACTGTCCATGTTAGAACCTGTTCGAGTACAGGGTCTTCTGTAGGCAAGAACCGTTCGACCATGTGCTACGATAGTTAGCAGGGTCATCAAGATATTCGCTGAAGAAGGCGGTTTCGAATTCTTTCAAACAATTCCCCTCCTTTTGGTGCTGTCTCAATTAATTGCAGATGATTTTTGACACGTGTTTCATCAATTGATAAAAGTAAAATCATGAGTTGATGCCATGTTTTGCTCTGATTTGCTGCATCAATAATCCAAGAGTCGTTTGGTAATGACCTCCCTCCCCGTACCAATTCTTCCGATATTTCGAGGAATGCTTCAACCGCAATTTTATCCTGAATTAATTGGAGAAGTATTGTCCATCCATCCTCTTGGAGTTCTTCATCCGACATATTTGCTAACAACAATCCAACTAACTTCAAATCTTCACGGCCATGTCGTTTCCAAATTTTAGGAATGATTCTTGCGACTCGTTTTCGGTTTGGTTCAGTCGTTAATATCCATGATGCAATTCTTCTCATTTCTGGATCTGGCGTACCTATATGGAAGGAATATTGTCCAGACAGAGCTAGTCTGTCTGTCATGGATTTTGTTATAATCCCTGGTACGCCGTACGTATACGCCTCCCTAAGGAGTTTCAAAACGGCCTTCTTCCGCTTTGGCAGTACAGCAAATTCATCAAGAAACGCATCAAGGGAGGGTGTCTCCATTACCTTTCACCATGATTCTTCTTTCGAACATTGTCAAACAATGTTGTAACGAGTCGAACGGAGTCACGAAGTGTGTTGAGTGTCTTTTCGACAACATTTGGATCTTCAAATCGTTCTTTTACCATATCTCGCAGTTCATCTTCAACATGTTGGTGTTCTTCGTCATCAATTGAAAATATGTTGCGCAAATGAGCCATAACTCTGAATTCGTCCTTGGAGAGCGAAGCGTTGATAATTGCAATCTCAAAAATCGTTTTGTAGACTTCTCTTTGCTCTTCTTCGCTTAATTTATCGCCCTTCTCTGTTTTTTGATTATCCATAATGGCTTGATATATTTCAGCGGGTTGGTGTGGTTCAAGTTTTAGGCAGGAGGAGAGCCGAATGATGAGGCGCTTCTCTTCACGTGTCAGAATGCCGTCTGCAAGCATCACCTCTATTGTGCTACGAAAGGCAGCGAGACGGTGTATATTTGAGTCGGACACGGTTTTGCTATGCGCATCTTCTTCTTGAAACCATGCGGTCAAATTTGGAGGTTTGTGGCTTTTTCTTTATGAAAATGTTAAACATTTCAACAAGTTAACATCCTTGTGTTTCAGCGACTGGTTTCTTGTATGAATTGCTTTGTTTATTCATCGGCCATCTTCTGATCGGGGAAGGGTTCCCTGTTCAGCAGTCGCATTTTCAGGAGCCAGAGGTTTTGCATGATATTCTGTTTATGGAACGTCAATAATAATCTAATTGTCTTACCAAGTTTATGGTTTGGAGAATCTGGCATTTTTGCTAATTTTGGTTTTGGGGAAATACGAAACGTGGCGATCTCCTTCTTCCCCATTTTGTGATATTGTAATTCATGCATATCAAACATCTTGGCCCAACGTTCAATTGTGGACTTTTCGACCTCTCGTTCAGCATCGTCGAGTATAATTTGAGTGTCTTCGGTTATATGATCGATTGCTTGTAAGATTGTTGCTTCTCTAGAATAAAGAAAGCCTGGTGGCCCGTCAACCAATACCAAATCAAAGGATTTTGGAGCATTTTTTCTAAGATAGGAGCCTATTCTGTAGGAAATATATCGTTGCCCAAAGAGTTTCATTAACCTCAAGGGACCAAAACGGACGTGAATTTTCGTGGCTTGATTGCTGATTCGAGATGCAGTGATTTTTCGATATCTCCTATTATTTTCAAAAGAAATAACGTGGGCTTGTGGTAATTGCTCAGACCAAAATTCAGTGGAAACGCCACTACCAAACTCAAGTATGCTGGTCACTTCATTCTTTTCGATGTATTCTTTTAGGAATTCCAGTGTTGGTAAATTGATTGAAACCGGGTTGATTCTACCTCCATAAGCCTCTTTGATGCCTGTCATGAGAACCCTCTCCTTGTTGAATCTTCGTTGATTTTTTCTCCAGAGTTCATTGCTAGATTTGTGAGTTTGATTATCGTTCTCGGTAACGATTTCAACGAAGAAGCAAACTCTTCCATGGTTCTTGGTTTCACTAATAGACCATCAACCTTATTGGTGCTTATTACGACCAAAAAAATTCCGAAGAGTAAAATTTCGTTAGAGTCTAGTAATTTGATATCCTTTTTGTTGTTGAAAATTTATGTTT
>JBMZTB010000010.1:0-33367 GCA_049623485.1 Candidatus Poseidoniaceae archaeon | reverse complement strand
TGATGGGAACAAACCCTGGGCAATACACAGTTTACTTTGTAGTCGTACCAGTCGACGCTCTAGGAAACAAAGCATACGCAGCCTCGAACTCTGAATCTGGTGCTGATGCATCTTTCTTCAAGGAGAATGCCGGTGGAACCACCGACACAAACTCCACAGATGGAGATGACACAGAAAGTGGAGAACTTCCAGGCTGGACCTGGGGTGCAATCGGCGGCGTTGTCGTCGTAGCATTCATCGCTGGAGCTTTCATCCTCTCACGAGGCGGAAACGAAGGCGAAGACAAAGACTGGGATTACTGAGGAAACTCACAGTAATCAACCGTCGTAATCTGTGCACAAGTTGTGTACAGAAGCCGCCGGGGAGGGCGTTCTGGCGCCCTCTCCGGCCTTTTTTTATTTTCAATACTGCATTATCATAGAATCAGGATGTGAGATCCTGATTTTGTTAAATGTAAAAATCAGAATTAAATAGATTGTTCTTTTTACAAATTGTTTGTACTACTTAGAAGGTAAAATGTTACGCAGTATCCTGTTTAATTTACACTTTGAAACAATTGATTCAAAGATTTTGTACCCCAATTCCTATAAGTAGCGGAGGACGTGGTTGCACTTGCATACAGTCCGTATGGGAGTGAATGACTATGTTGGGAAACAAGAATAATAAAACGAAAACCGCAATTGGTGGAATCGGCGTTGCCGTTCTACTATGTGCTTTGATGGCATTTATGCCAATGACAAGCCTAGTAGACAACACAACGACCGATACTGTGAGTGTTGCAGAGATCACAACTGATATTGATGATTTCTTCAAACTCCCAGCCGCCATCGAACAAACGACCTATGAGTACGACCCTGCCCAGGAATTACTGGGTATGAGGCAAGCGAACACAAAGGGCTTCCTCACCGAGGATGGAAAAATTGCACAGCTCACAAGTGATGAAGCAGTGCATTACCTTGCTGACAGTGGCGCCTATGAGGACATTAACCTCAACATCATGGCGACACCTGATGGCTGGGAAGTGAAGGAGAACACCTTCACTACAACCTTTGGTGCTGAACTTTCACAAGGTGTGAGTGTCCAGCCAAGCCAGTTCGTTGATCCAATTATCACTGGATTGAACCCTATGCTCATGACAATCGATGTAACAGGAACAGCTCCTATGCCATATGAGGCCGCTCCTGCAACTGGCGAGGTTGAAGTTGGCGGTAACGTTATTCGATACCCTCTTGCAGAGGGCTTCGCACTTGATTACTCAGTCGATACAACTCAAGTCAAGCAGAATCTCATTATCGAAGAGCGTCCTGTGCTCGATGAAATGGCTGCATACTTCGGTATGACAGAAACCATTCGTCTACCTATGGGCTATGGACTCTACCTAGATGGTGTACTTCTCGGTGAAGAAATCACAACCACGCAAGGCGAACTTGAAATCCGTTCTACAGATTCCGGTGAACTGCTGGCCACCATCCCTGAGCCAGTTGTTATGGAAGAATCAAGCAACGAGCCTTACATCGGTACATACTTCATTCAAGTTTATGGGCCAATGGTTATGCTTACTACTGCTGTTGACACAGATTGGTTGATGTCTGAAGACCGAGTGTTCCCACTCGCTCTCGATCCTACAATCAAGGTCACTAGCGGAAACCGTGGATACTGTTACGTCTATTACGGATACTGCTACAACAGCACGTACTCTTACCTCTACAGATACTACTCTTCTTACTACTATGTGCCATGGCACAAGTACACGTTCACTTCAAGCTCTGCTCTGCCATCAGGCGCAACAGTTGAGGAAGTTAACTGGAAGCAATACGTATCATACGCTTACGGAAGTTCATCTTCTACAAGCATCACTTCAAGAGTTTTGGAATCTTGTGGTACTGACGTTCGATACAACTACGGTATCACCTCAGCATCATGTTCAGGTTCTATTGCTGCTAACCTTTTGTCAGGTTCGAACAGCAACACAAACGAGAGAAAACTAATTTCTTCGATTGGAAACTCTGCAGCCGTGGGCACATACGCTCAAGGAACAGGTTGGAAGACCTCCGAACTCTGTGACAACTCAAACTCTGCAGGTACTGCTTGTTCCTCCAGCACAGGTTCTCACAACTACATCATCAACGCACAATCCAATTCCGGAACTGTCGGAATGGGTGCGGACATGACCTCAAGCATATACGTCTACACTTACGCTTACAACAGCGGTGGATCAAACAGCTACCTGGAAGTTATTTACTCAGGTGGTTCTGACTCGGATGCCCCAACCTCCAGTCACGTTCCTTACAGTGGTTTGACTTCCTATGTAGAAGGAAAGAGAACATTCTTCACAACCCTTACTGACCTATCTGGTATTGACACGACCTCTTCAAACGGTGTGACAATGTCTTACAGCGTCAACAACGGTTCATGGACCTCTGTTAGCGCTACAACAATTCAATCCTGCAGCACAACTGCGAGCGATTGCCGATTCAAGGCATCCACTCCAGACCTCAGTGCAGGTGACTATGTTGAGTACTATTGGAAGTTCCAAGACCTAAACACAGCTGGTGGAGCTAACGTTGGATATGATCCAGCACCACCTGCAAGCAACACAGCCCCTGGAACATGGGTAGAGAGCAACGCTCACTACTTCTTCGTGGATGATATCGTCAATGCTGGGAATGCAAAGAAATTCACAGTTTTGACAACTGATGTCCACTCTGGAAGTTACTACTCTCCTCAAGGATATCACGACAGACAGATGACATACTACGATCACTCTGACGAATATCTCTACGAGTGGGATGTCTCGAACTGTGGTACTGGTAGTTACTCATGTTTCTACGCTTCATCGTATTACTTCTACTCCCAGTGGAAGTTGCAATGGACCACAACACCAAGCGGTGGATACAATGGATTCGGTGGAACACAATCTGGTTTGAATGAACTCCACCAAGGTGACGGCGGATACCTCGCTATCAGTGCAAAGAATGGACCTCAGATGAACCTGATTTTCCACTATGACGCTACTGGCAACGATTGGGGTATGGTCGGTATTGGTGACTCAACACCAGAGATCGAAACCGGCGCTCTTTCCGGTGGAAGTCAAGCCTCCTCCGTATCCACTTACGGATACACAGCTGCTTACAACGTCCCAATTCCAGGAGACATTACCGGAACATTCGGTAAGATCACATGGAATGGTACTGGATACAGCACATCCAAGGCTAACTGGCTTTGTGTCGGAACAAACGGTTTCTATTACTTCTACCGTTCCAGTTCCTCCAACGCTCGTTGTAACACTGGTTACTATTACGCATACGCTACCTCTTCTTACAAGTGGTCTGGTGTTGCTCTAAGTGCTGGATACTACGGAAGAATGGCTTCCTCTGGTTCTATTACCTACAAGGTAGGAAAAGTTGCACCAACGCCAGATACAATGGCTCCAGACATGGACCACTCAGTCTTGCGTGACTCGCACAGTAAGAGTCGAACCTTCACATACACAATCGCTGATGATGGTGATCCACCTTCTGGATTAAATGTCAATCAGACTGTAAACGAAGGTCCAACTTTACATTATTCTATCAATAATGGTACTGCAACCTCTGTCCTCTTGTCTCCAGTAGGCAAGACACGTTCGGAATGTGCTGCGGCTACATGTGACTGGAGTGTTACAATCAACACACTCGAACGTGGAGATTATGTTTCATACTATGCTACGTCAGTCGATGAATCGACCGTTGCATCAGGTGTAAACACTGAAACAACTTCCACGAACAGCTTCGAAGTAGGCGATCCTAACATGATGCTTATCGTTGAATGGAGAGATATGGGATACAACACAAACTACCTTTGTGATTATCAAGTAATCTTCTACGACGTCACAAACGAAATCGAGTTTAAGTACGATTCTGGTTGTGCAGCATACTACGATTACGCTACTGTTGGATACATGGATCACACCCGTACAAAGGGTGACACCATGCGAAACCCTGGCGGTGGATACATGGCAGGTAACAACCCGCACACGTCCAATTTCAGAATTTCAACAGATGGTAACGACCACGGATACGAATCATTCTCGACTGGTATCAAGTCGGTTACGAACGCTGCTCAAGTTATCTCAGGAAGCTCCAGCGGTACTCCAACTGGTTACTACTGTTCATACAGTTACTACTGGAACCAATACAAGACTGGATGTAATGCAAACATCGATTTGCCTTCAGGATTTACATTTGATTATTTCCAGAAGTCTTTCGATGGCGATGACAGTGACGACCGACTTCGTATCGGACGTAACGGCTACCTCTACATGATTGACAATGGAGCTACATCCCTAGAACGTGGTATTACCACATGGGGAAGTAACATGCCTGCTCTGCCATACTCAAGCAACTCTGCAGCTCGCCCAGGTACAATTGCACCTTGGTGGGGCTATTACAGCAGTTACTACTGCTATGATAACGCAGCATACGATTGTGGTGTCTACGTACGTGCAATGCCATTCGAAGGAAAGGGTACAGACGTCGACAACGATCTTGACTGTTCAGGAAACAACATAGAATGTATCTGGGACAACGAAGGTTCGCCTTATCGAATCAGTCCTAGCAGCGACTATCTATCTGTCTCTGGCGGAGATCTAACAATCCAGCCAGGAACAGTCATCCAAGTTGAACAAGGAAAGGGTATTTCCATCGATGGTTCCTGTGACTCAGTCAAGGCTATTGGAAACTCAACCGACCGTATCCTCTTCGAGGGTGCTGCTGGTGCAGAGTGGAAGGGTCTTTCCTTCACAGATGATTGTGCTACAACCGGTGGAACTGATGACCGACACGTATTCAGTTACGTTGACTTCAACAACACCAGTACCGCTGCAATTACTGCTGGATCTCGACACCAAGACTACAATGCATACTGTGCAGACAGCAACGGTGGTACTCGACCATGTTACTCCAACTCCAACGTTGGTAACTTCACATTAAGTCAAGTCACTTTCACCAATGTTGAGACTGCAATCAGTCATGGCAGTGGTCAAGGAACGTCAATTACGATGTTGAACTTCGCTATCAGTGGAGCTGACAACGCATGTATCAACCTCCCAAGCAGTGCTAATGCAATGCTCATGGAAGGAACGATGTCCAACTGTAACTCGAACGGGGCTTCATGGGGCGGTGCTATCGTCAACTATCCAGGTTCGACTGGTGGAATGCTTCATGTTGAGAACGTAACCATTGAAGATGCATACAAGAACCTCATCGACACTGATCTACAACATGTAACAATCTCGAACGTTAGTGCTTCTTTCACAACAAGTGGAGCTGCTCAAACTGGAGTTGCATTGGATTCAGCATTTGGTACGTCAAGTGAAGTGAACATCTTCAACTTCGATGCACCAGGATACTCGAGTGCATCAATTAACGCACTTGGTTCAATCAACATGACTGAAGTCGATATCGGAACTGCCACACTTTCCATCGTCCCTGGTGGATCATCGAGCACAGCAAATGGACCATCTGGAGATTTTGCTATCTTTGACGATATCGAAGCAGGCGATATATCGATGACCCGAACCCAACCTTCGATCTTCAATGATGTAACTGCAGGACATATTGACATCTCTGGTAACGCTATCTCAACCGACGTCATGACAGTAACAAACCTCGATTCTGGTCGATTCGGTGTTGCTGGATGTGGCTGGAAGATTGATGTAACAACCATTGATTCAGACCGTATTTACAGCAGTTGTTCAAGCAGTGCTGCACCAAACAACTTCGTTGTTGATGGAGGTACTCTATCCCATACATCAAGCACAGATCACGCTATGTACGCTCGTAACTCTAAGATGACAGTTGGTAGTGTTGACATCACAAGTTCAAACGCTGGTAGTGGTGTTTACCTTGCATACGCAAGTTCAAACGCTGAAATCCGTCTGATTGATGTTACACAGAACACTGACGATTGTGCAGACTCGAACGGAGCGACAACCGATTGTGATGTGTACACATCCTCATCTGCGTTGATTTACTACGGTGGTACTGCAACTCTACGTGCTTACAGACTCGAAGCTGTTAACTCAGTTATCGAAGAAGTCAACAAGAGTGGCCACGTTGTCAGTGCAAGTGTTGTAACATCAGCAGGAGCAGAACTCTTTGAAGTTGGATCTCACATTACTGATTCAAACGGTGAAGCCAGTGTTTGGGTCATCACTGGAGACAGTGCTGGTAATACTTACTCTGACCACAACCTCCGAGCATTCGGACCGGCTGGACAGAACGAGACACTATCAACCGATACATGGTATGCAAGCGACCTAACCAGTGGTTTCACCATTGGCAGTTCATATGCTCTCCTTCTCGAGCCAGCGCCAGTTGATTTCAATGGAACCAACATGGACTGTGCTTGGTTGGCCGCATGGACTGACGCTGACACAGGTGCAGGATTGCCAACAAACGGTGTAACTCCTGCTGGAAACACAATTTACGAATTTGATGGAACACCGATGACATTGACCGAAGACCTCAACCTTGACGGATGTGTAATTCGTCTTATGGGTGCTGTTCTGAATGTAAAGTCTACGGCAACTAGCACACCAGTTCTTACTCTATCGAACGGTGGTAAACTCGTTGTTGGAACCTCTTCAGTCGCTACTGGTGCAGTGAAGGCTGTATCGGCAACATACCCTCTCACCTTAGATATCCAAGATGGAACTCTTGAAATCGACGGTGGTGTTGTCCGTGACCTTGCTCAGGATGCTACAACTGGATCTGCTCTATACGTCGGAGACGGTGCTACGCTAATCATGAAGAACTCCGGAACTGTTTACGGTTCCTCTGCAACTTCAACAGAGATGGCGACTGTCAAGATTGACGGTGGTTCAGCAGACCTCGACTCTTCAAGCATTATCAACGTTGGAAACACTGGTACTGCTCTTTGGGTTGAGCAAGCTGGCGGTTCATTCACCAACATCGGTGTCTCAAACGCTGCAGTGGGTATACAATCATACAATGGTGCTCCTCAAATCGACGGATTTACATCAACTGACAACACAGTTGGAGTCGATGTATTCGGTGGAATGAGTCTTCCAACCATTTACCGTTCTACTTCATTGTCAGGACAATCAAATGGATGGACCACATATGCTGTTGATCTCTCAACCTTCCTTGGTTCAGGAGATTATCTGCAGGTTGGAGCTAACTCCATCTATGGCGGTGGAAACGCTCACCCAACCTACAACTATGCTTCTAGCAAATATTACATGATCACTGACCGATGGAACATCGAAGTTACTTACGACGATGGAAGTGGTGAAGTTTCTGAAAACATTACCACACCTGACAAGATGGGATATTACCCATACGGCGCAGACGATCCTAAGTCTGGAAACGGTGCTGCTACATACGATGGCGGTGAAGGTGGAGTTGCCTCATGGCATTGTAACTACTACGGATACAGCTACGGGCCATCTGCTTCAAGCAGCTTTGATGGTTACATGTACTATCTATGGAGATACTGGCCTCAAGGTCCTCAGACCTTCCCATCCTACCCTGCTTACTACTACTATCCTGACGAATTTGGATTCCGATGGTCAGAAATCGATTCTGATACAACACCAAACAGCGGATATTACCCATACCACTACTGGGGTTACTATTACACCTCATACCACGGTGGACAAGGGGCATTCAAGCCTGTTGAAGGATACGTTGGTGGATCATACAACGTCTGTCTCGATTATGCGTATTCATATTACATGAATCCTGGACAAGGCGCTCGTATGTCTTTCCCAGTAGTTGATATTTCGGACACATCGATTTCAAAGGTTACAATGTACGTAGATGTATTGCACAACCGTGCAGACAACTACCAAGACCGATTGGACATCGTCGCTCGTGCAGGTAACGATCCTGGTAACCTAGGTGATTACCTCCGAGACAGTGGTACTGCTTCATTCAAGAATGGAGCTATCACCGGAGCAGACAATGGTATCGAAATCGGTGGCAACTTTGCTGCTGGTACATTCGAAAGCATCGACATCACTTCACCAACCGATTCAGGTATCGAAGTAACCGGTGCAGTAACTGCTGCAATGGATGACATCGAAGTTGATGGCGGAGATTACGGTATGCTCGTATCTTCATCAGGTTCAGGTTCAATTGATCTAACCAACATTGATTTTGATGCTCAGAATACAGCAGGTATCTACTACGTCAAGAACTTCGGTGGCGAACTCACTGGTTCAATCACCAACAGTGCAGGTGCGGCTTACAAATACGGTCCTTTGACTTCAAAGAACGTTGTATTTGATGGCCTTACCGTCGCTGGAAATGACATCGGTCTTGAGACAGCAGGTTCGCAAGAATTTACAATCTCAGACTCGACGTTTGCGAGCACAACAAATGACATCAAGATTACTGGCTCCAGTAAGATTGATTTCATTGAAGGTTCAATTGACACAACAACAGTAACCGTTACAGGAACTGGAGACTTTGAACGAATGCGAGAATTGGAAATGACAATTAGCGCTGACGGAACAGGCGTGGATGCAACAAACGTTGTACTCATGAATGGAGACAAGAAGATTACAGGAACAGGTACGACCGATTCAAACGGTGTTGCATCTGGAGTAACCTTCAGAACAGTCCGTGTTGATTCTTCCGGTACCAGTAGCGATAACCTTGCAGGATACGAAGCTGCAACCGTTGCAATGATTGATTACACCTCTTCTAAGGGTGACTTCAGATACGCATTTGAAGGCCTCAGTCTAAATGACGCTAGCGGCAATACAGGAACCATCGATCTAACAGAACGTATTGAAGCACGTGTGTGTTACACATACTCCAGTTCTTCATACGTCATGGTTGCTGGATGCAGTGGAAGCCGATATCTCGGTACTGGTTCCTCGAGGACTCTTACTGACGGAGACGGTGGTACCTACAAAGAATACGGATACTATGGTGCTACTCCTGAAGATATGTCTGGAAAGACGATCATGATGGACGTTCCTTTCATGTACTTCGATAACAATGAAGAACACAACTGGAACAACACCAAGGTTCTCATCACAGGCTCTTACACCTTCAGCGACACACAACGTTGGTATGCTCAAGCAGGAACTGCTGCGCCAGAGTTGTATCTCCACGATTCTGAAGTCTACGGTCTTGCAGTAAACCCAACAACTGGTCAACAAACTGGTGTTGAAATCGGTTACGTGTACCAAGCCATGGACATATCGATCATGAATACAACATTGAACCCAGTCGCATCCGTTACAAGCGGTATGGCATATTGTTCCTCCTGGAACAACAATGATTGTGTCTCCGATTGGTTGCGAATGGACAACGTATCACTGACGCATTACAAGGGGTACACTCCATTGAACAATGCAATCAGTTCAACAGATGTTTGTGTTAACCTCTACGGTTCTGATAACTCATACATCGTGAACAGCACATTCGCTGACTGTGGAGCAGGTATCTTCTTCCAAAGATCTGGATACTCCTACACACACAGTGCTAATCAATTCGGTGCTGACAACACAACCATCGAAGGAAACACCTTCGTAGATGGCGGTGAAATTGCTGATGTTTGGTTCTACACCAACTCTTATGCTGATGATGCAACTGTAAAGGACAACTCCTTTAGCAGTTCAACTGGAAAGTATGGTGTTCGTGCATACGACCAATCAACAAAGCGTTTGACAGTGGTTGACAACACATTCGATGGGCCTGAAACAGCTGTACAGTTGATCAATACCAACGGATACATTGTCGATAACAACGACATTACTGGTGTACAAGATGCTACTAAGCCTGGTATTACAGTCAACGGTGGCTATGGTGATATCTCAAACAACACATTGCTTGATGCTGACGGCGGAATCCGAATTGATTCTGCTGAAGCGCCACCAGCGCCTTCGACATCACTGTGCACAATCGCCTCGAACTCTTACAGATCTACAACATCCTGTACATTTACAGTACCTTCTGGTGCTACAGCGTATGTTGATCTTGAATCTGACAGTTGGGGTGGAGAAATTGGACTTGAAATCACCAAGCCTGACGGTACAAAGGATACATGGGCTGCTGGTTCATTCAGTTCCAACACTGCCTATGCACGTTTGACCTCTTACAGTACATCTGGCCAATACACCCTCAAGGTCACTGACACTTGGGGTGATGGTGGAGCAAACATCGCAGTATACTACGGTACAGCTACTGGAGGATACAGTGGACCTGTTGTTGAGAACAACACAATCGGACTCAGTGCAGGTCGTGTTGCTCCTAACGCAATTGGATTAGATCTTGTTGACTGTTCCTCTGTAACAATTCAGAGCCAACTGAACACAATCAACATGGGTGACAACGCTGTTGTTACTGATGGCTGTGACATCAGTGATGTTGATTCCAGCATTGTTGGAACAGGTATCTCTGGCAGTATTGGTATGTCTTCTCTTAACTCAGGAGATGACATCACACTGTCTGGAACAGACATCAGCGGATATGCCTACGGTATTTCCATTGATTCCGCAACCCTCACCATGTCAGGTTCTGCATCCGTTGCAGGAAGTGACGCAGGTGTCTACGCAGACAGTTCCACAGTTACAGCAATCGGCGCTTCAGTCGATGGTGGTACCACAGGAACTGGACTACACATGGTTGATGGTGACTATTCATGGATCTATCCACTCAACGCTGCAGGAAATGTTGGTGTCTATGCTGAGAACACCGAGTTCCGATGGGACGGCGGTATCTCGACTGCTACAACAGCACTCCACGCAGTTGAATCTGTAGGATCTGTTGAGAACCTCACATGGTCTGCTTCAACAACGCAAATCAATGCAGGATCGAATGCATATGTTACCAGCATCGGTAACACACTCGATTCGAATGCGATTAGCATTGTTGCATCAGCAACAATCGATGAAGCTAACTTGTTCAGTCTAGACGCAACTCACCTACAAGGTACTGCATCTGCTGTTGGTATGTCTCTTCTATCAACTGATGGAACCCGTGCTGCATACGTATCACCTGCTTTCCAGCCAGACATCATGGCTGTTGACGGTGACGACTCTGATTGGATTGGTGGAACTCCACTGAATCCTTCTGACGACGCTATGCCTGGTATGGTTTCTGGTGATGGAACAAACGACCTGCTTGTGACTTACAGCGAAGGTGACGCACTCTACATCGGTATGACCGGTGAAGATCTCGCAACCAACGACCTGTTGATTTACCTCGACGTTGTTGCTGGTGGTTCAAACACTGGTTACAACTTGAACGCAGCTCACACATTGCCATTCCAAGCAGATTATCTGTTCTGGGCAACAAGTGATTCCAACATGGATCTGTACTCCAACGGATTCCTCGGTTGGGGAGCAAGTTCAGTTTCAACAGACGCTGTAGATGCTGATTTGGGAACAACAACTGCTGGTTTCTTCGAAATCGCAATTCCATTCAGCCGTCTTGGCGGTACTCCTGATGCAGTAAACATCGTTGCTATCATGCAAGATGGTTCGGCGAACATCCAAAACGTTCACCCAGCACATACTGTAACAACTGGTGCTCAATCTCTGAGTGAATACATCTCAATCGAGACAACTCATGAAGATCTTGAAACCGGAAGCATCAGCGATGAAGTATTGGTTTACCGAACCTACAAGGGTTCAACCACTGCTGGCGCTGCAAAGGATTACGATGTCATGATTAAGACACAGGCTGATTGTGCATTCGATTGGGCAACAATCGATGCTGTTTCAATGGCTACAAACCAAGAATTGACAGTCGACATCAAGCGTGCATGTCCTGAAATCCAAGCAACACTTGCTGACGATGCAGTTGACGAAGACAGCGGTGTTTACACCATGTCCTTGACAAACCTTGCAGACGACGTACAAGACGATGAAGCTACATTGACTTGGACAGTTACTGAAGGGACAACTGTTGCTCACAGCAACGTATTGGTTGACTGGAACAAGAACGGACACACAGTCTCAATCACACCTCTGGATGACCAGTTCGGTACCATCGAATTCGAGTTTGTCGTAACTGACAGCCACGGATTGACAGATACCAAGAACATGACCTTGACGATTAACAACATTAACGACAAGCCAGTCATCTGTAACACAGAGCGTATTGATTGTATGCCAGTCTTCGTTGATGACGGATCTTACACGAACATTGTTCCTGAAGGATTCGGCAGTGTCTCCAAGTTCCTTGGAGATATCTCCAATGCTAGCAAGTCGTACATCCGAGATATGGACAACGAGCAAAGCCCGACCCGACAAGTGTACACATGGGGTGCATCCGTACCTTCTGACTGTATCGCTTTCAGTGTCGAAGTTGTTGCTAACGAACTAACAATGACCGAAAACACTGGTAACGAACTCGGTGGAACATGTCCAGTTACACTCACCTTGAGTGATGACGGTGCAGAGAACACAGTAGCTGATCCAGTTGTTGTTGACTTCTCAGTCAGCCCAGTGAACGATGCTCCAGTTGTTCTCGACTGGGACGTAACCACAGGTGCTGTTGTAACAGCAGCTAACGGATCTACTCCGGTTGCTCCTTGGTCCATCTCCCTCATGGAAGATGACACAAGTCTTGATAACCTGACCTACGACTTGTCTGCAGTCAAGTATGACATCGATCATAACGCTGCTGACTTGACATGGACTGTTGAACCAACTGACCAATGTACATACCAGAACTACTTCACAGCAACCATCCAGGACGACAACCTCGTCTTTGAACTGGTTCCTGATGCAACAACAAATGCTAATGCATGGGAAATCGATTACTTGAACGATAACGGTATCCACCAAATCGGACCAAGCGGTTCTGACTTCTGTCAAATCCGTCTCGTCCTGAAGGATACTGCTACTGCACCAAGTTACGTGCCTAACTACGATCCAACAGTAATGCCAATTGCCAGTTACACCCAAGGTGTAGCAACTCAGGAAATTGGTGTCCGTGTTGAAAACGTTCGTGAACTTGTTGGAGACTACTACTTCGACGATGCAATCGGCTTCGACTTCCTCGGAATCAACAACGTTCTCTCTGGTACATACGTACCTGTTGAGGTCACAATTGGTGCTGGTGGAGACGTTGGACCGTTCACATACGACCATATGTTGGCTGTAACATTCCACACAGATGGTGGTCATGGTGAAGCAGAGAATGTCAGATACTACCCAGTACCTGCATACGGAGAAACAATGGTTGTCCAAGAGTACGTATACATCGTTAACTCATCTGGACAAATCTATGTTGAAATGGATGTTCTAACCTGTTTGGATGCAGAATGTGACTTGAGCAAGGCTCCAGCTGACCGATTCCAGACCGACGATCCTAAGTCCCACCGAGCTAACTCTGGTGGACAACAAGGTGACGATTGGTCCAAGCCTGGTCAATATGGTAGCGATGCAACCAAGACATCGGAACGCCGTCCTCTCCTCGAAGACAGCGATTGGTGTAACAACGTAATGTACTCTACTGAGACTGCGCCTGTATGTAACCACGCTAACCAACCTGCAAGCAACTTCCTTGCAGCAAACAACACAGGCCGTATACCAAGCGTTGTATCGCTCGGTGGCGGACTCGGATCTGTTCCATCGTTTGCTCCAAGCCTCGTTGTTGTCGCACTAGCTGGATTCTTTGTCACAGCACTTGCTATGTCAAGCCGCAGAGATGAAGAAGACGAAGAAGAAGATACACGAATCGTTGATGATGAAATGGCAGTGAGCCCTGTTATCGCAACCATCCTGATGGTCGCAATTACAGTCGTTCTTTCCGGTGTCATCTATGTTTGGGCCTCTTCTCTTGCTGAGACTGGTAAATTGGGTACACCTCGAGTTACCTTCGATATAGCGAACGAAAACCTCGGTGCTGCAGATGGATACTGGTCTATTAGTGTTGATCAAACTGAAGCTGAACTTTCAACTCAGTCGGTCATCGTAACAGTTCTGTATACGGATTCTAGTGGATCACGTACTTCCTACAGCACATCACTTGCTAACACAAGCGATGTCTATGGATTCATGCCATCGAACAGCGATTCGTTCGTCACCTTCTACGATAAGGTTGAAGATGAAGGAACCTACAAGGAATCAACATTCGGTATTGGAGACCAAATTATGGTCCGAACCCACGCACCTGATGGTACAGCGATTACGGATGGAACAATCCGAATCACATACCAACCAGGACCTGGTGAAGGATCGGTCATCAAGGCCTACAACGACCTTGAATTCAACAAGGCTTGAAGTTGAAAAACTGAACGACAGTTGATGGGCCAGTGGCATCGTGCCACTGGCCCAATCTTCTGCTGATAGGCGAATGCTTTCAAGGAAGCAGACATTGGTCTGTACATGAGCGACGTATGTCACTGTGTAGTTTTTGATTGCGATGGCGTATTGGTTGATTCAGTCAGCTCATGGAAAACTCTCCATGATGGCTTTGGCACTGATAACAGTAAGAATCTCTCTCGCTTTATTGCAGGAGAAATCTCTGATGTTGAGTTCATGCGATCTGATATTGCGATGTGGAAGGAGATACGTTCTCCAATTCATAGAGACGAATTGTTTCGCATGTATTCAGGCATCTCATTGATGCCTGGTGCTCGTGAACTTGTCAACCGTTTGCAGGAGCATGGAGTCTACGTGGCAATAGTGAGTGCAGGCGTTGATATCTTTGTCAGCAGCATCGCAGCTTTGCTGAAAGTCGACGATTGGATTGCGAATGGTTTCGAATTCGATGATGATGACTATCTGAGTGATCACGGTATTTGTCGTCTCCATGCAAGTGGAAAAGGAGAGGTCATTGACCGACTCATCGATATGCATGGTTTCGAACCACAATCTGTTCTATCTGTTGGTGACTCTGAAATGGATTTGTCAATGATGATTCCAGGAAGTCGATTTATTGGCTTTAATCCAAGTCGTGACTCTTCGATAACAGCCTTCGAAAAAGCAAATGTTCCAATCATTTACGAAAAGGACCTGCTGAAAATCCTTGAACATATCGAACTCCCTTCAAGCGAAGGGAATTGATGTTGACTTATGCGATTGCAGATTTATGATTGTTAACATACAGGGCTTCGGTTGGAACCCTAGCATCTTCTGATAGGATGTTTGATCTTGCCAAGTTGAGGAACAAACGAGAGTAGTTCCCCTGAAGTCCATGCATTCATGACCATGCACGTGTCCAGTTACGAAAATATCCGGTACTTCCCTGATGACGAGACCATCTTCAAGTTCTGGTGATAATGGAGTTTTACCCCCCCATTGAGGCGCTAAATGTCTTCTCCTTAGCATCTGACGCATGGCCTCTACAGGTTCTGAATAAGTAACGGTGCGAAGACCAGCGACGAAATCATCTATTGATTTTCCATGATAGGAAAGAAGTCGTACATCATGAAGTGAAAAATCACATGGGTTTCCAACAAAAGTGGTTTTGTTGTAATCTTGTTGAATATCCTTTTCAAACGTTGGTTGAGGTTCAGCGGGTCTTACTGCATCGTGATTTCCAGGAAGCATGATGCATTCAACCCAATCAGGTAGAAGTTCAAGCAACCTCGCAAATTCAGAGTACTGGCCAAAAAGATCTGGGATTGCGAGTTCTTTATCTTGACCAGGGTAAATGCCAACACCGTCAACACAATCCCCGCTTAAAACGAGATATTTGATTGTCTTAGCTAACGGATCGGTGTGAAACCATCGAACCATTTTATGCCACTGTGCTTCCAAAAATGTCTTTGATCCAACATGGATGTCTGACAGGAACGCTACACTCACTCCAAAATCAGCGCTCGCTTTGTCATGCTTATCTTTCATAGGGAAAAACAGATCATCGACATAGAAGATATCGCCTGTTTGAGAAAAAGATCCGCTGACACCTAAAACATCATCTGGCATTAATCCAGCCTCGACGATTTGTTCGTGCATTCGATCACGATCATCTCCTTGACGTATTGTTAGCAAGCAATTCATTTCACCAGTTTCATCCTCTAACCCAAACATTAGGTGACCATTTTTGGTATGCCTAGGTTCATTGACCAATCCTATGGCTACTGCTAAATTTTCATAGCCTTGATAGCGCCGATATTCAACATTTAATCTGCCAATTTCTTGGGGCTTTCTAGGCAATCGAGAATTGGTGATAATCATCTTACGTATGCTGTCTAAGCGGTCATTAAAACATGCTTGAATATCGCCCATTTTTCCTTCTGTTGTACTGTTTCCTGTTATATCGTAATGAACAAAAATATCGAGGTCGACATCAGTAGCCAAGCCAGAGAAGTCTTGTTCCTTCCAGTCAGGGAGATTGTTTCTATACTGAATTTTCACAGGTTCAGGTTCTTTTATTGGCGCAATAGTTCGACCAATTGGTTGGGACATTTTTTCTGTAGTTGGTGTCTGTTTTTCGTATTCTGCAATCATCTGTTCAAGGATTGAACCTGTAAGCATGCCTCGTTCGAAACCAATTTTTTCTCTTTGTTTAAGGACTTCAAAAGGCCTAGGATGTGTGAGCAATACCTCTTTCACACCTGCAGTAACAAGTATTCCCTTGCTCATCAATTCCTGCGAAATCGACCCCCACTCCGCAGACATATTTGCTTAGAGGGGTCGACCCTCCAAAAGGGTTGACGTTCAATCTTCTTGAGAATCGTCATTCCAATGGACGTCTATTCCCATTTCTTCGCCATTCCCTTTTTGTTTGTCACCTGACCAAGTTTGGGATTGCCAAGCAGTTTCTTGAGCAGCAGCAGCTGCACGCTTGTTACGTTCAATTTCTGCAAGAGTTTCTTCTCGAATTTTTGCTTCTCGTTCTTCGATCTCTTTCAATCTGTTCGATTCTGCTAATTCCATTGCTTGATCCCAATGTCTGATAGCAGTAAGTAATGCGAAGTGTACAAATCCTTCTTTGT
Organism: Candidatus Poseidoniaceae archaeon; assembly: GCA_049623485.1. Lineage (GTDB taxonomy): Archaea > Thermoplasmatota > Poseidoniia > Poseidoniales > Poseidoniaceae > MGIIa-L2. The sequence continues at coordinate 16,453 of JBMZTB010000010.1, read as the reverse complement.
TTTCTTGACGATTCCCTCCAATCTGAGTCGCTTCAGCAATGGCCCAAGTTCGTGATGCAATACCGACGTATACATAGCCAATTTTCTTTGAAGTTCCATCATTCCCTGGGCCCGCAATTCCAGTTATGGAAATTGCAATATCAGCATTGGCACGAGCGAGTGCTCCTTGTGCCATTTGAATTGCAACCTCGGCAGATACAGCACCTTTCTTTTCCAATAGTTCTCGACTAACATCTAATTCCTGTATTTTAGCCTCGTAGGAATAAGTGACCCATGATTGCTTAAACCATGCACTTGCACCTGCAATATCGGTAAGTGTACTTGCGAGTAATCCTCCTGTACATGACTCTGCAATAGTGACTGTATAGCCGCCTTTGAGTCGTCGGACTAGCCTTGCCGCAGCAGCCTGTGCTTCCTCGTCCATCGCCTAAACGCGGTTTGGCATCTAATTTGAGGTTATTGGATACCTCTTGTTTCAAATACATCTCTCTCCACGGAAGGTTGGGTCTGTGGTCTAGGGGTTTATGACGTCGCCCTTACAAGGCGAAGATCGAGGGTTCAATTCCCTCCGGACCCATTACCAGATGTGATCTTCAAGGCTGCCATTATTGTCTGCAACAACCTTGGTGATTCCACTTCTTTTGGCTAATTCCTCAGAATCAATATCCTCTGAAACCAGCATTAAGTGAACAGCCCGTTGCCATAATCCAGGAGTAATTTCTTCCTCTCTATGGTCAACTGCAATTAGAACTCCATCTAATTCAGCAAACATCAACGCACCAGTTGCTGATTTCAAATCATGACTTGACATGAGCAACCATCGTGCCCCACTCATTTCTTCGCGGAGGTTTTTTCCTAACTCCGAAAAATAAAGAATCTTCATATTCATACCAACTTGTATCGTAATAATGCAATAACTCCACCCATATTGTTGAGTTGTTCACCTGAATCATGATCGGAAGAACATTGCACCAGTTCGGCTCCTATGTCGTGAATTGCTTCAACCCATTGAGCAAGAGGAGTCCCATCAATCAATGCTTCAGGGTCTCGAAGTTTGTCTACTGAAACGAGCAGTGTTTCGATGGCACCTTCATTCATAGCCCTTGACAATTGTTTTTCTCCGTAGGCGATTGCTCCATCCTTACTTAGTCGCAACCAAACTTCTTCTAACATTTTGATTTCTTTACTTATTGCATGTTCCGAAAGCAGTTCATCAGCTAGCCCATCGCGAATGATTTCATTAGCTCCAGAACGACCAGGCATCGATGTGGAAACGAGCCGAATTGTACGTGTCGGATCTTGGTCAAGAATCACGTTTCGCAACCGCTCTCTTGCATGACCTGGGCCACACAAAATCATAGGCAGTTTCGTTGATGTTGCTGCGAGTATTTCTTTAGCAACTTGTTGTTGAAATGATTTAGCAACAGATTCACTCGTTCGAATGTCGCCACGTTTTCCTCCACCGCGCATGGTCCAAGTAGCGCCTTCCCGTAAACCTCTTCGTGTCACTTCAAACAAAACAATTTCATCGTTTTCGACAACAAGAATTGAAACATTGCTTTTTTGATCAGAGGTCAGTGTTTCAGTCAGAAGGAGTCTGTCATATTCAGGAAATCCAGACAAAGAATGGAGTTCAATCTCGTCACCAACTTCAACGAGGTGTGTGTGATGTGAACCGGTATCCATTGGTGCTTGTTCAATAATTCCATGAACTCTTAAGATGTTCGAGTATGTTTTGTATTCAGTTGTGATAATCCTGAGTTGAATCCACATCTTCTTTCGCTCAGCTGCCTTAGCACGGTCTCCTGATTCCGCAGTTGTTGTATCTCTTCGTTCACCAAGCATTGCTAAACTTCGCCCACTAATTGCAAAGCGGGCTAATACCCACAAGTCATCTTCAGATTCAATCCGAAGTTTCCAATGATCCTCGCTTTGCTTCAGCAGTTGCATTCAGTATCACCCAAAGACACCAACGAGATTTCCATCCTCATCCATATCCATGTCGTTGGCAGCAGGGCGCTTAGGTAATCCTGGCATGGTCATCATTGAACCGAGAATAGCAACAACAAATCCTGCCCCTGCATTTAATCTAAATTCCCGAACTGGCAATTCAAATCCAGAAGGGGCACCAAGCATTCCAGCATCATGCGAGAATGAGTATTGGGTCTTTGCCATACAAACAGGGAGATTGCCATAACCCCATTCTTGAATTTTCTTTAATTGTCGAAGAGCTGGGGCTTCTATGCTTACATTTGATGCCCCGTACATTCGTGTTGCAATCGCTTCAACTTTCTTTTCGATTGAATCTTCGGGCCCAACAAGTGGCAAAAAGGGCCGTCCTGCTGCAACGTGATCATGTATGGAGTCCACGACAGCATTTGCAAGTGCTTCTCCACCTTCTCCACCCTTTGAATGAACTTCTGTTCGACAAACACTGCTTGCACCACTTGCTCGTGCAGCCTCTTCAATCGCTTCAAGTTCAGCATCTGTATCGCTTGCAAATCGATTAATGGAGACGACAACAGGTACTCCAAATCGCAACATATTCTTGATGTGACGATCAAGATTCGATGTGGCTCCTGCCACAACGGCCGTAACATTCTCAGTTTCGAGTTCATCTTTGGAAGGTCGATATCCACCGCGCTCACCAAAGGCTTTCCCGTGGAGTTTCATTGAACGAACTGTAACATTCATGACAACACAATCTGGCGCTTTACCAGAGGTTTCTGCCTTAATGTGCATGAATTTTTCAGCACCCATATCACTGCCAAATCCAGCTTCTGTAACAACATAATCTGCACAAGAGAGAGCAATTCGATCGGCTACAATCGATGAATTTCCATGCGCAATATTTGCAAATGGACCTCCGTGAATAAACGCAGGATTTCCTTCCAATGTTTGTACAAGATTGGGTAGGAATGCATTACGTAGAAGCAGGGCCATTGAACCAGCAGCCTCGATATGTTCTGCCTTAATTGGATGCCCTTCAGTTGATTGAGCAATAACAATCTCTCCCAAACGTTGCCGTAGATCGCTGTAATCCTTAGCAAGAACAAGAATCGCCATGATTTCTGAAGCGGCTGTAATATCGAATCGATCTTGGCGAACGTTCCCATTTGCAGGACCTCCCAAACCTATTACAACCTCTCGAAGAGAACGGTCATTGAGATCAACGACTCTTGGCCAAAAGACTCTGTTTGTGTCGATCTTTGTAGCATTGCCATGCTTGATATGATTATCAATGAGTGATGATAGAAGATTATGTGCGGACGTCACTGCATGGAGATCTCCTGTGAAATGGAGATTTATCTCCTCCATTGGAAGTACTTGTGAATTCCCTCCACCTGCTGCTCCACCCTTGATTCCAAAGACAGGACCCATAGAAGGTTCTCGAATTACACACGTTGCATTCTTTCCAATTCGGCAGAGCGCCTGAGTCAGTCCGATGGTAGTTACAGTCTTGCCTTCCCCAAACGGTGTAGGGTTAACGGATGTAACCAAGATGAGGTTGCCTTTGGACGAGGAAAAGCGTTGCTTCATTCCATCCCAGGAAATTTTAGCCATACTTGACCCATAGTTGATCAAGTCGCTTGAAGGGATACCAAGTTTCCATGCTATCGCTTCAATCGGTTCCAATTCAGCCTTTCTTGCAATCTCTAAGTCACTGGCCATAATTCCAATGCAAAGCAGTTTGGCTTTCAAAGAAACCCCTAATCAGAGGTCAAACCGTCCAATTTGGAGGTTGCTTGGATGAGGCCGAATCACTCTTCTTTCATTGAACCAAGGTAATCTGGCAGATCAACACCAGCCATCTTGGCTACGTCATGAACTGGAGGCAATGAGCGGATGAGGGAAGAAACAAAGTTTGCAGTGCTTCCTCCTTCGCTTCCACCTGTTCCCGAATCCCAAACAGTGATCTTGTCGATTTGTAGATTTGCGATTGCTTCAGTTTGTCGAGCAACGATTTCTTCAATCTTCTCAACCATGAGGAGAGTTGCTGCAGCCTTGACATCGCCACCAGCACTATCAACGAGTTGCTTGTATCCATTTGCCTTTGCTTCAAGAACCGCTTTGGTACCTTCGGCTTCAGCATTGTAACGGGCAAGTACTGCATCCGCTTCACCACGAGCGATACGTCGTAGGCGTTCTGCTTCTGCTTCGGAAGCAATCTCGATTTGAGTCTTAGAAATCTCTTCCTTTACAATCTCTTCAGCACGTAGACGCTCTTGTTCGAGCATATACTGTGCCTTTTGAACTTCCATCTCTGCAGTTCTTCGAGCGACTTCTGCACGCTGCATAGCATGTGCTTCTTTCTCTTCAAGGTCTGCTTGGTATGATGCAATCTCAGCACGGGACAAGTTTTCTCCTTGAACACCGAGTGCTTCTTGTTGTTGAACGTAAACACGGCGATCGACTTCAGCAGCTTTCTGACCTTTTTCAGATTCAGCAACATTCTCAGCAACTTGAACTTCTCTGTCACGGTCTGCATTTGCCTTACCGATTGCACCATCACGCTCAGCGTTTGCAACGTCGACAAGAGCATTGTTTACTGCTCCTGCAGCAGCTTTCTTTCCGATGCTGTTGATGTAGTTTGATTCATCTGTAATATCGATGATGTTAACGTTGATGAGATAAAGTCCCAATTTGTGAAGTTCAGCACCAACGTTGTCACGGATTAATTCAAGGAATGAATCGCGATCTTGGTTGATTTGTTCAATAGTCAAACTTGCAACTGTCAGACGAAGTTGTCCCAGGATAATCTCTTGAGCCATTCCTTCAATATCAGCTTTGGTTAGGTGAAGCAAACGCTCTGCAGCGTTGGCCATAATGAGGGGGTTAGTGCTCACACCAACAGTAAATGTTGAAGGAACGTTGATACGAATGTTTTGGAGTGAAAGCGCGTTATCCAACGGGATTGAGATTGTCATTGGGATAAGTGATATTTTCTTGTATTCCTGTATTAGAGGCCATACCATTACAGCACCTCCATGAATACATCTAGATGCTTTACCACCTTTTATTCGACCATAGACGACCAGAATTTCGTCAGATGCACAACGCTTGTACCTTGTAGCAACAAGAATGATTCCAAAAGCAGCAACTGCTAATACGCCAAAAATTATGAAAACTGCCCAGAATGATGCATCCGCCATGATTCATTCTAGCGTTCGTCGTTATTAATGACTTTGCCTACGGCTTTAGAATGCAATTTTTCACTCTTCTGAAGATAAGTCTTCAAGAGGTGCAACAATCATGGTCGATCCTATGATGTCTACGACTTTGATAAATTCGCCAGATGCTAGGTGCAATTTCTTGTCCTCTGCACGCGCTAGTAGGGTTTTCAGAGTGCCGTCAACTGGTACTTGAATTTCTCCTGTTTCGTTTGGTTTTATGCGGGAATAAACTTGTCCTCTTTGGCCAATTGCATCGGCGTAATTTACAGTTCCATCTGCTTGTAATTGATTGATTGCATACATCATTTTACCCATGCCATACATGCCTGATGCAGCACCAACTCCGCCAGCTAGGACAGCAACAACATCACTGCCAGTTGCTGATAATCCAAACATCCCGGTTAATCCAAACATCATGACTGCTACTGAAAGACCTTGAATACTCATGATTTCAAAAGCGCCTCCACCAGCATCGATATCGATTCCAAAAGCATCAGAAACGCCTCCCAGAACATCTCCAACGAGCATGAGTATCATCATGATGAAGAATAAAATTCCTCCAAGGAGAGCACAACTCACGAAGATGATCTCCATGAGAGAGGGGGCTTCGATACCTACAAATTCAGCAAGCCACTCAAATAAGGTCATACTTGTAATCAGCGGCTAGTCATTAATTGTTTTTTCTAGTAATTTGGTTCAATTTGTACCTTTCTATGGCCACAATTATCGATAGCGAGAGTCCAGATGCCAATGCAGAAATGATGTTTGGTACTCCTGCACTCCAGAAGAGCAGCCATACCCAAAGGGGAAGGAACAACATCAAAGTCCTACGAATAAAAGGCCAAAAGCCACCGAACAACTCTTCTGATCCGTCGTCAATTGCTCGTATCGTGGTTGCAGTTAATGGGTCAACGGGAATCATGAGAACAGCCCTGCGCTTAAACAAACAGCAAAACAATCAAAGAAACAATCCACAGCAAAACGCCTACTCCAACGCCTTTGCCTTGACCTTTGATTGCATCATCATGTACTTCTCGATTGAGTTTAAGTGGGTTGAGGAGTAACTCTCGTTGCTCTTGCCTGAAGATGACGAGAGCTAACATAAATGCGGCAGCAGCGCCACCTCCGAAGAGTGTTGTAATCCAACTTTCCACTTCGCCAATTAATTTGATAGACAAAAATACTTGGGTGATGGCAAACATCATCCACAATAACGAACCTCGTTCTACTGCGGTCATGGTATTCCTACACACTCCTTCCTCTTGAATCCAATGCCGACGGGATTAAACAAAATTCCGTGTTTTTGGGGACAGATGTTCTTCAACAAAGAGTTCTCTGCATTGTACATGGGCGAACTAAGATATGCGGTCGGAGGCTCGCCCATATCGCATTCACTCTCACCTCTGTTGTTTTCGTTGGTTTTTCATCATTTGAAGAAAAAGAATCAGATTCCGAACCTAATTTCTCCTTCTTTGCGACTTATTGAATCCGTTCATGTCGATGAGGTATTGGGATGGGGCTATATTGAACATGATGAGCATAATCCTGAGTGGGCTCCTCTGGGAAGTCACCTTGATTTGAATACAATACGACTAAACCGCCTCGTTGAAGAAGTCCTTGCCAAGGGTTTGCGCCCCTCCTTTGAAGGAATTCAACATATCCAAAAGAAACCTGCAATTTCAAGTCATCTCCCTTCGCAATATCATAGCAAAGAGGTTTGGCTGAATCTTACTTCACCACTTAAGCATCAATTGCAAAGTATGGCTTTCACTCCTGTTGACAAAGGAATGGATCTTCTTTCTGTCAATACGTTACGATGGACTGGCCATGGATGGTATTGTGCAACAACAGATGGTGCTGGAGTTGTTGATGTGGCAATTCATCATGGAATCGATGTTGCATCAGGAGCAATTCTTGGCCTGAATGGTGGTGGGGGGTCTGCTCGTTCAATTGCTGATGCATGGCTTGAATCAGGTGGTCATGTTGTCTCCCTTGGTGGACGTAGAAAAATAGATGCTTCCCTTGTAAGCAAACATTTAGCAGATGTCGAACACCTTGACCTCCTCATCGATTTTGATGGCACGTACAATTCAGGCCTCAATTCAAAACGAACGTTAACACCTGATTATTTGCCTTTGAGTGGTTCTTTTGAGGAACAGGAATTGAGGCTTAGTACAAAGAATTCAACAATAGATGGAAGATGGATGCTCGTTGGACAGCATCTTGAATCATGGCGCAGGCTATGGGCGCCACAGTGTGCTGAATATTTGCCGCCTCTTGACCAGCTTATGTCTTGGTTGTTTGATTGTGAATTTGAATTAGCGGAATACAGACGCAAATCAATGGAAGAATGAAATGTTGGAAGGGGCTAGGCAACCCTATGAGCGCACGCTCCTTGATGTTGTGTGGGTTGCTTGTTTTAGCAACCTTTTCGGGAGTTCAAGCCTTTCCAGAAGAGGATTCAAATTACCAATCACCTCACACAGGACCCAATTTCCCAGTAGGTTTCATTGATTTTTCAGTGAACCAACAAGGAGCCCCTGGCCAAGATCACCGCCTTGTCTATCCAGCAATGGTCTCTGGAGAAGACAGTGAAGTCGCAGGTAACGGGCCATTCCCATGGATGGTACTCATCGTGGATGAGAATGAGGCTCCAGAAAACTACATGCTCTTATGCTCAAGAATTGCACAAACAGGTACGATGGTTTACATCCCATCATGGCAAACCAATCTGGAACTCAGTGATATTGTCTCCGATTTAGAAGAAATTCAAACATGGATGCACAATTCGAATCAATCGAATGAAGCAGTCCTAGGGATGTTTGGTTCCGTCGATGAATCTCATTGGGGTCTCATAGGACATGGTGTGGGCGCTGTTATTGCAACCAATGGTTACATCAATTGGCTTTCACTTGCTACAAACCAAAGCGCTCAACCCCCAAGGGCCATTGTGGGGCTTGCTCTTGAAGTTGAAGAAGTGAATGAGCCATTAGTCATACAAGCACCTGCTCCAAACATTGGTTTGTTCATTACAGGAAGCGCTGATGAAGTAGCACCAGCGACAGAACATGTTCTTCCAGTGTTGGAAAATGTTGATGGGTTTGCATGGCAAATCCTTCATTCTCTTGGAGCAAATCATTACCAATACCAAGATTCTTCTTCCTTCCTTGAGGATTTCAATGATGGTGATGCCTCCCTTTCACAGGAAGAACAACTCGATCATGCAATGGAGCATGTTCTCCCATATCTCGACTTAACATTGCGTGGAGACCATTCGTCTTTTCGTGAAGCGTTCAACCGCCCCAATGATGTCGATACGGTTTCAGATTCGAATGGATACGTGGATGAAGACTTCGATGAAGCCCAACTCATTCCTCTGTCAAATCCAATCAGCTTGAATGGAACGTTGCTCAGTCCAACAGACGAGGCTACCTTCGTAGCCTCATGGTCGATGCGTAATGGCGATCAATACGACGATATTCCTTCAAATTGGACTGTGACAACAAAATGTGTTCTTGATAATTCAACTGTGTTTTCAGGAGTGATCATCAACGATGAGGCTCGATGTGTTGTGCCGATGAGTGGTGTCTCTCCAGGTTCTCATCAAATCAAATTGAAGGTCTTCGTGGAAGGTGGTTCGGGATTCATTACCTTTGATTTTAACAGAACAAATGATCCAATCGGATTGATTGACCCTTATCCTGAACTTCTCGTTCCACAACGGGGTTCTGTTCATCTTGATTCCTCTGAGATTGCGACAGATCCAGATGGCCAGCCCATTGAGATCATGAATGCTACGCTGCTTGATAATGAATCCCATTTCAACATCGTCATCGATTCGGATTTATTGGGAATAACTCTCGTTCATAATGTTGATGAAGAATGGGAAGGAACCACAAAAGTCGCTCTGGAATTAAAGGCAGGAGGCGAGATATTAGATGTCTTGAACGTTACCTTGAATGGCAGTATTTTGCCTATCGATGATCCACTTATTCAACTTTCAATCGTTGAACAACAAGTGGTTGATGAAGACAGTCCATCGATATGGTTTGACGTCTCTCAATATATTTCCGATCCAGAAGGAGCTCCATTGTCAATTGAAGTTAACGGATTGACTCAAGGAGAGGGAGAATTGCTTTCTTGGATGGTTGAATCGTCAAATGAGACCATTCGATTTACTCCCTTGCTCAATGCAAATGGGGCTGAAGTGTTCACATTGACCGCTTCTGATGGTTTCAATACACCCCTCTCCATCGATGTACCTTTCCGTGTCAATCCCATGGACGATGCATTTGATGTAACAAACTCAGCATGGGAGATTGAACTTGCGGAAGAGGAAACCCTTCTTCTGAACCTGCTTGATTTTGCGGTTGATCCCGATGGAGATGCTCTCATTTGGCAACTTGAATCCGACGGTTCAACAAAATCACAGATGGCCATATCTGGTCAAGAATTTCTGATTTCAGGATTGATTGATGCGAATGGAATTGACAATGGTTGGTGGTTAAACGTCACGGACGGAGAGACTGTTTTCGAAAAGAGAATTACCTTAACCATCAGTCCCGAACCAGATCGGCCCACTCTTTCAAATGGTTCAATTACAAAAATATCCGAGAACACACTCCAATTGGAATGGATTTGGACTGATACAGATCCCGATTCAGAAATGGACGTCATTGTAAATCTTGACGGAGTCGTTCAAAGTGGTACAATGAACTGTGATTCTTTGTTATTCACATCATCATGCACGCAACTTTTCACCGGAGAACAAATCGAAGGTTCAATTTTACAGTTTGACATCATCGCAAGAGATCCAGCATTCGCAGATGTTTCAATGCGGATTCAATACACTGTTCCACTTGAGCCGAAGATTTCTTCAGGAGATTCTGATGATACATCAAGCGGAGGTTCAACACTGATTGCAGCTGTAATCATAGTGCCACTTGTTGCGCTTGTTGGATGGATGTTATTTCAGGTTCGAAAGCCACCTCAACAACCTGAGCCTGAAGATCAATCTGGTGGCTTATTGGCACGAGTAGAGCGAAAAATAAACCAATCATAGAGGGATGTTGCCATGCTTCTTCGGCGGGCTCCATTCTCGCTTCGATCGTAAAATGTTCAATGCTCTGCATAAACGTAGCCTGCTCTCGGAAGGTTCGATGACATCATCAAGCCAACCGTTTCTTGCGGCTACATATGGGTCTCCGAATTTGGCTTTGTATTCATCAACAAGTCGAAGGCGAACTTCTTCCTGTTGTTCAGGTTCAACAGCGTTGATCTCTCTTCGATGAATGATGTTAACTGCACCTTCTGCTCCCATGACTGCAAGTTCGGCGGTTGGCCAAGCAACATTGTAATCACTTTGCAGGTGCTTGCATGACATTGCTAGGTAAGCGCCACCGTAGGCTTTTCGAGTAACCAAGGTAAGTTTCGGGACAGTTGCTTCTGCATAAGCGAAGAGAAGTTTCGCACCATGTCGAATAATTCCACCCCATTCTTGAACGACTCCTGGAAGGAATCCAGGGACGTCTTCGAATGTAACAAGCGGGATATTGAATGCATCGCAGAGACGAATAAATCGAGCAGCCTTGATTGAAGCATCAATATCCAAACAGCCTGCAAGAACGTTCGGTTGATTGCCTACAACTCCAATAGTGCGTCCATTTAGTCTTGCAAATCCTATGATTATATTTTCAGCATAGTTTGTAAAGAGTTCCAAGAATTCTCCATCATCAACAACTTCTTCGACGACCTTGACCATATCATAAGGGCGGTTAGGATTGTCTGGGACAAGTGTTTCCAACTCTTCATTCAAGCGAGTTATTGGATCTTCTGTAGCAACATACGGAGGTTCTGCATCGTTGTGATCTGGCAGATAGGAGAGAATCTCTTGAACGAGGAAACATGCATCTTCCTCATCATCAGCGACAAGGCATGCAATTCCTGAACGAGAGGCATGAAGCGATGCTCCACCGAGTCCAGCAGCATCGACTTCTCCCTGTTGAACTTCAGGAGTTTCAAGTGGAGAAGAAAGGAACAACTGCCCGTGCTCTTCTCCTAGGATTGTGAAATCTGAAAGACTGGCAGCGAGAGCAGAAACGCCTACAACAGGTCCGAGGACAAGGCTGATCACTGGAATCCTTCCACTGCACTGGACAAGCCTGTCTAGGAGTTCTCCAGTTCCAGCAAGTGCATCGATTCCATCGTGCGCACGCTGACCGCCACCATCCCAAACGCAAACAAGTGGTGTCTTTGTCCGTTCAGCCATTTCGACGAGTTTAGCAATCTTCTTTGCATGCATCTCGCCCATCGACCCTCCATGAACGCTGAAGTCTTGAGCAAAGCAATGCACTCTTCTTCCATCGATGGTTCCGTGTCCAGTTACAACCCCGTCTCCGAGTGTTTCGTGTAGGAACATATTGTGGTCTGTTGTCCGATGTGTAACAAACGTGTCAACTTCGATGAATGAATCGGGATCGAGAAGCATTCCAATTCTGTCTCTTGCAGTCCCTCTTCCTCCAGCACGAATGGCTTCCTGTGCCTTTAATCCGCCACCCAATCTCGCTCTATCTCGGCGTGAGCGAAGTTCGCTTACAGGGTCGCCAGTAGGAGCCGCCATGAACAGATGAGGGTCGAAGAGGTTCTTCATCGAATCGCTTAGTCTCTTATCTGATTGACTTCTTCACCAAAGAGATTTGTGAGCAGTATTTGTTCAACATTTTTGTTTGTTGAAAGTGCATAATGCAACTTAACAATCGCAGCTTCTGGTGATGTTGTTATTCCATGACCAAGAATTCCCATCTCTTTCTGAATTCTACCCTTGGAGTAGACGTTCATGTCCACTGGACCGTGAATGCATTGGTTCACAATCAATACTGGTATACCCTTATCAATGGCCTTTTGAAGTGAGGATCGCAGTTCTAAATTCTGAGGCGCATCTTCGTTTGGATTTTCAATCGGTACGTGACCTAACCCTGTGCCATGAATGACCAATGCATCAACCATTGATTCTACTGCCTCATCGATTTCTGCATACATCAGCCATGGCCCTGAAATAAATTGACGAATGGAGAGGTCTGTTTTGAACCGATTCGCTTTCCTTGCCACATGACGTTCAGAGAATTGCATTCTGTTTGATTCATAATGTTCGCTTAGATTGATCTCAATCGAACCTTCATCAATTATCACAGTCGCAAGCGGCTGGGTATTGACCGGTCTGAAAGCATCACGACGGCTTGAGTGGAGTTTTCGAACACCCGTTGCTGCATGAATTGAACATGCTCCATCATCGCTTGTTCGATGCATTGCAACCACTACACAATCCGATAAGTTTCCATTTGGAGAAGGTCCTTTTGCAGCCCAAGTAACTGCTGCTATGAGGTTCTGGGCTGCATCTGATGAAGCACGATCGCTCGATCTCTGACTGCCTACAAACGCAATTCGTCCAGGTGCTTTGTTTCCTTCACCACACCAAGCATAGGCAACTGCTGATGCTGAGATGTGAAGTGTATCTGTTCCATGAGTCACAACAACTCCGTCGCAACCTTGTTCGAATGCTTTTTCTGTTGCATCAATAATTTGATTCCAGTGAATTGGACGAATGTCCTCGCTGAACATGTTCCCAATCTTGTGGGCATCTATGTTTGCAATTTGTTGTAATTCAGGAACATGGTGAACTAATTCAGATGGTTCAAATTGAGCAGTCACTGCTCCCGTTGCGTAATCAACCTTTGAAGCAATTGTTCCTCCAGTGTGTATGATACGTATGGAGGGGAGATCGGGATTGTGTGGTGGTCGAGACTGATTTGTAGGAATTGAATCTTCCTTGGCTAAGGATTCCATAATGTGGGTTTGCTTGGTTGGGTGGCTTAGATTGTAACCATTTGGCAATTTTACAGTGACGTGTTGCTCTACTGCAGGTGGTAAAATTACGCCTTCTACAATCGTGTCTCCAGAGAGTGTTTCAAGTCGAAGTTTTACCCTTGACCCTACTTCAGGTGCTTCAGCCATGATGGTTGCTGTGCAGCCAAGCCCTTCAACGCTACGATGGTGGTGCCGGGAGCGGGGCTCGAACCCGCGACCTTCGGATGTCTCAGACACCACAAGGGGGTTTGCACGTCATACGATCGCCTTCAGGCTGCCCTATGAGTCCGACGCGCTACCAACTACGCCACCCCGGCCTAACCTCGCCTGCGAAAACCCCCATTTGAATAATGCGGGTTCAAATTGAAAGAATCTGACCGCATCCTTCATTCGCCTTCACTCATCCGCAGGGGTATGGTCGACCTCTCGACAGCGATGACGGCGGCGCAAGGTGAGCGTCGACAACGGATGCCTGGGGATGGCAAAGAAAAGAAGGTGCGTCGGACCGGTCGCAACCTTGGAATCGAACCTTTTGACCCAGTAAAACACGTCGCAAAAGAGAAGGCGGATATGGCTTCAATGTGGTTGGTTCTTGGATTTGCTCTTCTTGTAACTCTCTTGATGCGGTATGTTTTGATGGATGTGACTGATCCTGAAAACTCAAAAATCCTGTATATCCTTCCTTTGACATGTATTTTCCTCATTCCAACACTGCATCGAACAATCATGCCAGAACGTTTCGTTGAGCACTATGGTGGTGGTACTTGGTTCAAGGCCGCTTTCCTCCATACATTCACATTCCTAGCTCTTTCTTTCCTGCTCGTTAACCCGCCATTTGGGGATATTGCCGCTCCAGAATTAGCAAAATCTTGGACTGTTGTAACACATGATGGTGAAGAAATCGAATATCCGTTTGATGTATCAACCAAAGGAGCAACCCTCACTTGGCATACAAATGGTTCAACAACCCTTCAAGGAGATGCATGGCTATTATTCGGATTGATGGATAACAAAAACTCTGATGGAGCCTCTGTTGAAGTGACTCGCGAATATCAGGCGAATGTGACCACACGAGAAGTCAATGCCTCGTTTTGGTATGACAATCAAGAAGCAATAAAAAATGGGACTTCTAGCTCAAACAAAAGTTCACCAAACTTGACTCCTCATGGCGACCAAGACCAACCATTTGCAATTTTCTTGGGGACTGATTTAGGAGAAGGGATTCACAAAATTACGGTTGAAATAACTGAAGATGGAGACCCATGGGAAAATGTTCAGATTTATCATTGGACTCTTGAGGTCATCAACGCCTCTCCTTTTGATCAAGACAGCATATCCGAATGATTTTTTAGAATCTGATCGAAGAGAATATCAATCTCTTTCGTAACACGCAATTTTGTTGTCATACGTTCGACTTTTTTACGTCGATAGTTTCTGACAAAAGAGGCGAGAGGTGTCCATGAAAGAGCGTCAAACATAATCCGTGTTGTTTGGTTCATGCTCCTGCGTCAGTTCTAGGATACTGTTACTTTCTTTCGACACTAAATCTGAAAGTGAAAGTGAAAGACATCAGGACTTGAGCATTGAGACCAATCGTGCGGTCATCGCATCAAGTTGTATGCGTTCTCCGCCCCCTTCGACGAGTCGATAATCGACTTCAGCCATGATTTGAGTGAGATCTAATTTATCCGTTTCTGAAATGAAATCTACTCCGTATAATTCACGGTGGAGTTGGCCGACAAAATCAGTACCTGCTAAACCGTATCGATCGAGGAGTTCTTGCAGTCTTCTTCGCGCAACATGAAACCCATCTTCACGACATGCCATGATGTATTGGTGCAACGCTTCTGGAGGGGCGGTTGCCGAGGTTTCATAGACAATTGACCTAGAGATTGTATCGCTGATCGCAGCAGAAACTTGCAAGGCAGTAATTGCCCGTCGCAAATCCCCTTGAGCAATCCGAGCTAATGCATCTGCTGCATCATCCTCAAGAGTTACATTTTCTTCTTTCGCAACGTGTTTGATTTGGTCGAGTACATCTGCATCTGCAAGTGGACGGAATCGGAATACTGCGCATCGAGATTGAATTGGTTCGATAACTTTTGAAGAATAATTACAAGAAAGGATAAATCGACATGTCTCTGCATACTGTTCCATGATTCGACGTAAAGCCCCCTGTGCATCATTTGTCAATGCATCCGATTCATCAAGGAAAATGATCTTGAATTTGGCATCACCATATGGTTGTGTTCGTGCAAATTGTTTGACCTTTGAACGTATTTTATCCAACCCTCTTTCGTCGGATGCATTCATTTCGAGTAGATTATCTCGAAAATTTTCTCCATATACGTCCTTTGTCAGGGCCATCGCTGCAGTTGTCTTGCCAGTTCCAGGAGGTCCTGCAAAAAGCAAATGAGGGAATTCTTTGTGCTCTGCGTAAACTGTTAATCGGCTTACTACGGAGGCTTGCCCCCGTATTTCAGAAACACTTTGCGGCCGGTGACGCTCAACCCATAACTCGCTCATATCCACAAGAGATTGCCGAGCCTCCTTCAACATTCGGTTGCATTTGAATTAACAATTTTAGCCGCCCCCCTATGGGGGGCGCTGAGCGAATCAGTCATAACCTTCCACATCTTAGCCGAAACGAGCGCCATGAGACCAACGTCTAATTCCAGAAATCTTTCAGCAGCCATTATCATGGTTTTGATGTTCCTACTCGCCGATTTATTTGTTCCATCAGCCTTCCCTGCTGTTGATCAACTCGAAGAAGAGCAAACGATTCAATACGTCACTTCTACTCTTAATCCATCCAATGACACATACATCGATTCGGATAACCCAAACGATGATTTTTCCAGTGATGATACAGGATTATTGGGGGTTTCAGGTTCCAGTGAGGCTAGAATTCTGCTCTCGTTCCCTCTGAGTTATGCTTCAACTGATACGATTCATTCCTCGCGAGTTGACCTTGTATGCAGCAGCAGTTCCGCTTCAAACGGATTGGCTGTTTATCCTGCATCAACCAGTGTTTCATGGAATGATAGCGCAACTTGGAATACTCGTGATGGTGCTATGGCTTGGTCTGGGCCTGGAGTCGAAGGCTCATCTGACCGAGGCGTATGGGAGCCATTTTACCTCGCTCCACCCTTAGGAATTGGAGGAGGTTCGTCAACCCTTGAAATCAACGTAACTGCGTTAACACAATCTGCTGTTGCCTCGAGTCAAAGTACACTTGACATCGTGATTTCCGCCCATGATGCTCAATATGATTGTGAACTTAATGAAACTCTGAATGCCGCCAACAAGCCAACATTGGTTGTTGATTCATCGACTTCAACTGCTGGTACTGGCGGTTTGATGACTCCAAATTTCGTGGCTGATAATGCACCTCTGATGAGTGGCGATTTCATCTT
>JBMZTB010000009.1:0-38985 GCA_049623485.1 Candidatus Poseidoniaceae archaeon | reverse complement strand
CTACGCTCGCAGGCAGTAACCAACCCACTGAGCAGGGGTATAAACGATTGTCGGCGAAATCAGATGCTTCGATAAATCAGAGATTATTGGAACCCGAATCTATCCGAACCGTCCTTTGGAGGATGACGCTGACGAAGCATCACAAATGCGGCAGCAGCGAGTGCTCCAATAGCCACAATTATGGCAATAAAGGTGATTGAAAGGCCATCGCCGTCTCCAAGTAAATCATCTTCATCAGCTTCTGCTACAATCACTTCAAACGAGGTTGGTTGGGTTGCGTCACCGTATGAGTCAGAAGCCTGTATCTTGATTTCGTGAATACTAAGTGGCGTTGATGATCGTATAGATGCTGTTGCTGTATAGATTCCGTCACCTCCAACACGGTCAAGGCCTTGACCGTTATCGTACAATGTGACCCATGTTTGCGTCTGACTAATTGGTTTGAGAATTCCTAAATCCGCTCGAACAAGAAGAACCCCATCCGTATCTTCGACCCTTATTTCAATAGCCTGTTCGGTGTTCAAATCCTCTCTAAGAAGGGCATCGACCGTAACCATGGAAATCGTAGGAGGCGTATTTTCAATCGTAACAGCCAAATCTAAATCAGTTGAACTCGGTTGGAAATGATGCTCTGAAGCCTGTGTTTTACTTACAAGAATCGTCGCACCAAGGTTATCGGTTAGTCGCACGTTAATGGAACGCACACCAGGAGCCATCCCATACGGTAAAATCAACTCACACATCCAAAGTTCCATCTTTTGACAAGCAATTTCATCGCCACCATAAACGGTCAAGTCAGCAACAACAGACGCAACACCATGGTAATCGAGCGCATCGATTGTCATCAATGTCGCTCCACCACGAATGACTTCATTCGGTGAGATTGTAGCGCTGAGTATTCGTGGTGCTTGATTTTCGACGGTTATGGTCGTCGATAGTACGTCGGTTTCGAACCATTCATCCGTTGCTTGAGCGCTGATGTTCATTTCACCAACCTCCAAACCGCTGACAGATACCATGGTCGTCCATTTGTTATCTCCGATGGTTTGATCACCGTCAAGACCTCGATCATTCATACTTACAATTCCAAGCCCAAGCGAAGAGAGGTCGACTGTCACTGTTGCAACATTCCAGTCCTCGTCATCAATTGTAGCAACAAGGTGTGCTGGAGAGGCTCCTTCTCCGAAGACTAACCCTTCTGATAAAGATAGGTCAATCACAATTGGAGCCGAATTATCATCAGCAGATACAATACTTGGAGAGATGATGACGTCAACAGCTTGGGATTCATTGAGGAAAGCAATCTCATCATCTTCTCCAAAGGCGATTTCAAATGAACGTGAAGTGCTTGCGAGGAGTCCTGAAAGCGGTCCTTGATGGACAATTGAACCCGAGGCAGTTCCAGACACGCCATCGCTGTAGACACCAGTCCATTGAATGACACTGAGATTCTTTGCATCTCTTGGTTCAATCGCTTCATTACCTGCTGTAATAGTGAGAACAATTCCATCTTGCTCGAGCAAACGCACAACATCTCCTGAATGAATTGGAATCGGAGTCAAGCCTGCTTCACGTCCAACTGAGATGTTTCCTAATGCATTTTCTGCTTCAGGAGGTGTTGCATTCGTCTCAATTGGACTGCGTTCTGGGCGTTCATCTCCACTGGATGGATCTGGGCCAGTCTCAGTCCAAACGAGACGGACTGTTCGGTTTTCCCAGTCTGAATTGGTCGCTTGATAGATGTAGGAATCGTTGTAATAGGCGCCTGCTCCTGAACCACCAAAGAAATTGCTTCCTCCTACTCCCGTAACGTTAAACCAGGCTTCATTATGAATGACATTGACGTCGTGAAGCACCATTGTATCGTTCAGTTGCGTACCAGTGTCCTCAATCGTTTGAACGACACCGAATGTCCCCTGAACATCTCCTGAGAGTGTTCCATCAACATGCAAATCGTCAATGTAAGTCATTCCATCAACCACTTTTGTATGGAAGTTGTATACCGAGCCGTTAACGATCATAGTGGCATTTTCATCTTGGTCCTCAAATCCGAACGTACCGTCTCCACGAAGATGTTCAAGATGTTCAACACGAACACCGTTTTCCCACCGTTCTACGGTTTCAAATTGGTTGAGGTCAAGATCGAGGCGAGTTCCTTCATCAACGACGATGAAGTCCGCTGTTGCTTCAATCTGAGTATGTTGCAGTACACGAACACCGTCGACATCATTGGTTTCAAGAAGCAAAAGACTGATGTCGCCATTGACGTCTAAATTTCCTTCTTCACCTTCGCCTTCGATCATCAACGTTCCAAATGCTTCAAGTCGAAGTCGTTCCGAAACGATGTTATCGAGATTAGAACGATTAAGAAGAGCCTCAACCACTGTTGCATTGATGGTTGAAATGATGCCATCATCATTCGTTTGAAGAAGAATGCCTCCACTTCCACGAGCCTCGATAACCTGTGAGGTTAGGGCTCCTGATACAACGGTTTCATTTTTCCAGAATGACTCAAAATCAAGATCTAAGATCGTTGAAGAGTTGTTTGTTGTTTCGATTGTTTGAAGGGTTCCATTTCCGAGTTCGTAGGACTCCAGGACCTCGTTTATGCGTTGTTGCCAACCATTGCCTTCAAACAATAAAACGAATGTCTGGTTTCCTTCGTCTGTTTCATAATTTTGTTCGAGCGACCAAGATGAAGTCGTCGTAACCTCGTGGTCTGCCATCGGTTGGTTCCATGAACCCACGACAAAGGTGCGTTGTTCGTTGACAGAAGTCGATAATGCAACGCCATCATGTCCGTTGATGGTCACTGAAACCGTAATTGAATCGTTCCATGCCACGATTGAATCGAGAACAATTCGAGCGGTTAATGTTGAGGTTTGATCTAGAAACGTTGTTTGAACTGAAGGAGCCAAATCAACACCTGCACGTACATGAGATACAGATACATCATAATCATGAGGCAATGAATCACCAAACGTCAAAACATATGCATGCTCGTTGGAGAGAGATGAGGTGCTTGTCCAATCCGTGGTGATTACCACACTTGGTACGTCTTCGGCTGATGCGAGATAGGTCAATGGAGTAAGGAGAAGAAGAAGAGAGATGGTGGAGGCACGAAGCAATCCCATGAATACCTCATGCGTACACTCCTCTCTAAGTGTGTTGCTCTTTTGCTTCTCGATTCAAAGGTCAAGAAGGTATGCAAAAAGAAGCGGAGCAACGATGGTTGCATCGCTCTCCACCACAAATGTGGGTGTATCGACATCGATCTTACCCCACGTGATTTTTTCACTCGGAGGAGCTCCTGAATAGCCTCCATACGACGGAGTTGATTCACTTATTTGTCCAAACCACGACCATAGAGGAACATCTTTTTCCATGTCTTGATTCAGAAGTGGAACGACACATATTGGGAAATCGCCTGCAATTCCACCACCAATCTGGAGGAAAGCAATGGGAGCCTCTTGTCGTTCATACCAAGGTGCCAATTCCATCATGTAATGAATTCCTGAAAGGACACAATCTGCTGAAAGAGTCCCTTCAAGACATCTCGCAGCGAAAATATTGCCTAGAGTCGAATCTTCCCAACCTGGTACGAACAAGGGCAAATCAACTTCAGCAGCAGCTAAAAGCCAGGATGCTGTCTTGTCGCCTTCGATTGAATCCTCAAGATCTGATGACCGCAAGAGGTCGTAAAAGTAAGCATGAGGCAAGTGGCGTTCTTGCTGTGCTGAACAACGAGACCATCGCCCCATGAGATGCTTTTCTACTGCTCTGATTGCGACATCCTCAGGAATGCAAACATCAGTAACACGATTCATTTTCCTCTGCAGCAGTGCCTTTTCATCTTCGACTGAAAGAGTTCTCCAGTCTTCAATTTGTTCATAATGTGGCAATGCGATCATTCTGAAAACATCTTCTTCCAAGTTTGCACCTGTACATGAAATGCCAGAGACATATCCTTTACGAATCAATGGAGCCAATACTTGCCCAATACCTGCAGTACTCATAGCGCCTGCAAGTGTAATGAACAGTGTCCCTCCATCATCAAGATGTTGTTTTAGAGATGTTGCCATTCGCTTCAACTGACCTGCATTAAAATGCTGGAAATAGTTCTCGATGAAAGAGGACATGGACATGATCAATCCTCCGAATGAAGAAAACGGCTAACCTTTTGTTCTTGCATCAGAACAAGCGATGGCATTTCTTTTTCGAGGACTGCTTTCAGATCTGTAATCATGTCGCTAGGATCTGTTCCGCCACACGTAAACGCATCGATGGCTAGCCAGCCAAGTTCGCTGTAGCAGTGTGCGGTAAGGTGGCTTTCATCCAAAAGGACGACTGCTGCAAAACCAGGCGGTGATTTAATCCCATCAAAAGCCTCGATGTGTGCATGAACTTCTCTCGCAGTACTACGTTCAACAACCTGTTGAAGTTTCTGAAGAAACCAATTTTCGTTTTGACCTTTTGAAGGAAAGAATCCATTGTAGTCAAGAAAGATATGTTGCCCGTGAGATTTTGTTGACAGATGTACCACTCCTATTGTGATTTTCTGAAGATGTTTGGTATCTTCGTAGGCCGCCGGGCTCCTTCGGATTCTTTTAAAATTTTCCATCGTCCTTCTTTCCGAGCTTTCGCATGACTTGCAACGATTTTTGTGGCAAGCATAGCAGCCGTGAATTGTGTCAATGGAGTCTCTTTTTGAGGAACGATTTCATTAACATCGGCACTTACAACAATTGCTTTTGGGGCGTCAAACAATGTTTGTATGGTTTGCTGAACTTGCCAAAATGTTAGCCCTCCGGGCACTGGAGTCCCGGTGGATGGTACCAACGCCCCATCCAAGCCATCGATGTCAATGGTAAGGTGAACGGGGCCCTCTATACTTGCTAAAGCATCGAGCCAAGACTGCCAGTGTTTTGCCCCTTGGCATGGTGATTGAGTATCTTGAGCAAAGAACGTCGTAATACGTTCATCTGATTCAATACGTTCGTGTTCTTCTTTGCTAAAAGCCCGTATACCAACTTGCATTAATCGACCTATTCCAGCATCGAGAGCTCGCGCTGCTGCACAAGCATGTGAATATGGTTCCCCATCAAGTTCAGATCGTAAATCGCCATGTGCATCAATTTGAACAACGGTTAAATTGGATAAATCGTTGTGAACCAATGGATGATTCCGTACAGCTTCCATCAGCGGAGGAAGAATCCCGTGTTCTCCTCCAAGCGTAAGTGGAAAACAATCCCCATTGAACCATGGATTGAGATAACCTACCATAGAATCGAGTTGATGAAGTAACGTAGGCTCTTCACCAGCCCATGCCTTGGCTGTATGAATTGCGAGACCTGCTGGGAGGTCGTCTTTTAGATCTGAATCATACAATTCAACTTGTGCGGATGCTTCGATACAGGCATTTGGCCCTTCAGATGTACCTTGTCCGTAAGATGTAGTGAGTTCGTATGGGAGAGAGAGAACGACGATATCAACATCTTTTTCAATAGCCTCAAGGCCAAGAAAGGTATGGTCGGGGCAGGTTTCCATAGAACCAAACGCGCTGTTTCCAGTTCTTGAGACTTCTTCAACAAATGGCCCAAAAATCCTCTAGGATGGCCGATTTCATGAAAAAGTGGCGATGTGTTAATATAGTCCGGGGACCAATATACAATAGTGTTCTCGGACAGTAATGTCCGGGGAGGGGGAAAAACGATGGGAATGACACTACAATCACTGACACAAGCAATACAGCAACATATCGATACCGACATGGATGCTGAAGTCGCTGCCGGAATGGCAGAACACGCATTAGGATTCTTTGGATTCTACAATCGAATTATCGATAATGCATTGGAACCTACGGATCGTAACTTGTTTTACATGTTCCAAGACTATGATCTATTGACAACTGAATCCGAAGAGACTACGCTCTGGGATGGAAGAGAGTGGAGAATTCACTATTGGAAATTCAAGCCGGATCTCAAAGAGCGTATGGAGTCTTACATGCAAAGACAACGCAAGCCAGAAGATATCGATCCTTTTGCGGATATCTACGGAAACGATGGTCAATCGATTTGGACAAGAGAATCTGAGAAAGTCACAAACCCGAACGCTTTCACAAGCGATTGGTGAAGACGTAATCAAAGTGTTTTTGGCAGAAGGGTTGTTGGTAGACCCATGCGAGTCGCTGTAGGTCTAGTCCTGTGCATGTTCCTCGCAAGCATACCAATAGGTAGCGCTCAATCTGATTCAACTGAACAGGAAGAGTGGCCAGGAGACCCAATCGACAGCCATATTCACTTGACTTGGGCCACACTTACACTCGATGTGAACGATTGGGCAGATGAATATCCTGAAATTGTCGATGTTACCAGTGTTGGTGAATCAGAACTTGGTAAATCTCTGTGGGTTGTGCGACTTTCTGATTGGTCGAATGAGACCAAACCGAATGGAGACATCAAAGAGATCGTCTACATTGATGGAGGCCACCACGGGAACGAATATCTTGGCACTGCACTCGCATACTTGTCTGCAAAATGGTACATTAACGGATGGGCAGAAGGGAATCAGGAAGCAATCAATGTGCTTCAGAACACTGAACTTCACATTTTGATTATGTTGAATCCTGATGGCAATGACATCGATACTCGATGGAACATTAATCAGGTGGACTTGAACAGAAATTATGACCATTATTGGAACACTTGTCCGACAACTCAGCCTGGCAGCAGTGCATTCAGCGAATCAGAGACTTCAGCGAACTCAAATTACATGAATACAGTTGTTCCAGATGCCGACTTGTACGTTACGATGCACACAGGGGTTTGGATTATGCTCTATCCTTGGGGAAAGTGGCCTGATCAGCCTTCTGATTGGGAACTGTACCATCAAATCAGAGAAGATGTCCAAGAGAACATTTCGAGCATACCTATTCAAAACGCAAATCAAGGATTGTATCCAAACTGTGGAACGAGTAGAGATTACGGATACGGAGTTATGGGCTACCCTACATTCACCTTCGAAACAGACGATGAGCAATTTGTTCCAGGGTCCTTTGAAAATCTCAACGAACGATTGGGTGAAGAAATGGACGTTATGAGATACCTCATCGATAACGTTTGGTACTGGAGAGCCCGTTTGGATGTTCGTTCAATCGATATTGCAGGAGATAGTCTCACACTCGATGTTGTCAATCAAGGGCAAGCTTCGACATCAAATGCCACCTTGCAGTATCTCAATTCCAATGGTGAGGTTACATGGACATCCTCATCCTTCTCGGTCAATGCAACCAATTCATCCCTTGTCAACATTGATTCTAGGAATCTCTCAATGGAGGATAGCGGATCGTGGCAATTGTACTATCAAGTCCGAGTCATAGACGCTGCTCGCTGGGTGTCCGAACCTATCGGTGTAGAGGCAGTTGTGTCGACAAATAACGAAGATTCCAATCTCCTTATCGGGTATGGTCTGTTTAATCCAATCACTATTATCGGTGGCTTGGCAGTTGTTTCTCTGTTCAGGAAAGATGAACAAGATGAAGAGTGATGGTTGTTTTTTCCAAAAAGTTGGTCGCAAGGTTTCAAGTGCTCCAAGTACTTCGCAGTAATCGGTGAAACCATGAAAATTAATGTCAGTTCAAGCCACAACATCGACGGAACGCTTATCCTACCTCTTTTCGAAGGCACTGAAATAGTCCCAGAAACACATGCAACTGGGCTTCATGTTGCTCTTAAGAGCCAAATTAATCGTGTTCTTGCTGATGGAGATTTCAAAGCAAAGGCTAAGTCAACAATGACGCTGATTGGTGGAGAAGGTGGAAAGGCAATGCTCGTTGGACTTGGCAAGGCAGATGACGCTGATCCTCATGCTTACAGAAAGGCCGGTGCTGCAGTTGTAGCTGCTCGTAAGAAGGCTCATGGCACAGACCTTACAGTTCGATTCGCAGGAGTTCCCGTCGACTCTATGGCCGCCTTTGGCGAAGGCATGATGCTTCGAGATTACTCCTATGACAACTACAAGGCGAAGGACGATGATAATGAGGAAGCCGATCTTATGGTCCGCATCACATGTGATGAAGGCCAAGAAACTGATCTCGAGGCACTCATCAATCTTCACGAAGGAGTCGTTTCTGGTGTTCACCTCTCTCGAGACCTCGGAAACTGTCCTCCAAATGACATGTACCCTGAAGCATTTGCTGATATGGCATGGGAATGGGCAAAGGACTACGACAATGTAAAGGTGACAATCATCAACTATGACCAAGCCGTAAAGGCTGGAATGGGAGGACTGGTAGCTGTCGGTATGGGATCTTCTCGCAAACCATGCATGGTTATCTTCGAAATGAATCACGAACTCAGTGGACGATGCCCCCTCCTTGTTGGAAAGGGAATTACATTCGACACCGGTGGAATTTCACTCAAGCCTGGTGCTAATATGGACGAAATGAAGTACGACATGGGTGGTTCTGCTACAGTCTTTGGAACAATGCAAGCACTTGCTGCGACTGGACATGAAGGAAAGGTCGTAGCGATTACATGTATGGCAGAGAACATGCCTGCTGCAAATGCACAACGTCCTGGAGATGTTATCACCACACTCTCTGGAAAGACGATTGAAGTGCTCAATACCGATGCAGAAGGTCGATTAGTCCTTTCTGATGGATTGTGGAAGGCAGGAGAATTCGATCCTGAGTTCATTATTGACTTTGCAACACTGACCGGTGCTTGTGTTGTCGCTCTTGGGCATGAAGCAACAGGATTGTGGTCCAATGATGACGATTTCCGAACAAAGATTCACGAAGCGGGCAACGCAGTTGATGAATTGGCTTGGCCTATGCCTTTGCTTCCAGCATTTGAAAAAGAAATGACCGATTCTAAGATTGCAGATACTCGCAACCTTGGTGCTGGCAGATATGGCGGAGCAAACACTGCTGCAGCCTTCCTCAAGCAATTCGTTCCAAATCGTAACTACGATAAGGATGGAGAACAAATCACCTGGGCTCACATGGACATTGCAGGAACATACTGGGGCGCAAAGACCAACACAATGGTTGGAAATGGTGCAACAGGAATTCACGTTCGTACTATGTACCATTTGATTACAAACTACAAAAACTGAGTGCTGTGATTCACATGAGATGGGATGCTCCGCTCTTTGGAGTAGTCATTCTCTTAACACTGACCTCTGGATGCTTAGGTTCTGTCGGAGAACGAGGAAACGAAGGTGGACTCATCGTCACAACCGATTCGAACCTCGACCGCATTCAAACCGTCTACGAGCAAGGAGAACTCATTCAACAAGAATATGGAATGATTCGTTTTGATTTCTCTGATTCAGAATTTGAAAAAGAAATTCAGTTCTTCGGAATAACTCCAGACGATGGACGTGAAGACATTCTAATCGATGCAAGTGAAACCTCCACACTAGAGGTCACTTACGACAAACATGGTTACTACTCGGTCAAGGCCTTTGCAATCGATGCGAACGGTGACCGAGAGACTACGGAGATCATAATCACTATCGAGCAAGAAATCACATGGACAGAAACAAACACAGGAAGTCCTGAAATACTCTATTTTGATGCTGAACCAGGGAATGAACTGCCTTCACCATCGTATTTCATTTTGAATTCTACTGTTGAAAACCCAAGTTCAATCATCGGTATTGATGGTCGATCTGTAAGTGTTTCATGGTCGGTGGTCAATCCAGATGGACCCTGTTTGAGTGAGTCAAGATCAATTGAAGACGGTGAGTCTACCACGTGGAATACGTTGCATTTTAGTCCAGTTGGAATGCATGAGCTTGAACTTGTCATCGATGAGGGCCAAGATGCAATCGATATCGAACACAAGGTATCAATTCTATACGAACTTGCAGAATGAATCAATCATCCAGAAATTCTACTTTCCCCGTTTCGACATGATACAT
This sequence comes from Candidatus Poseidoniaceae archaeon, assembly GCA_049623485.1. Taxonomy (GTDB): domain Archaea; phylum Thermoplasmatota; class Poseidoniia; order Poseidoniales; family Poseidoniaceae; genus MGIIa-L2. The sequence continues at coordinate 29,058 of JBMZTB010000009.1, read as the reverse complement.
TGCCCCTTGGATGACTGCATTCGATTTCAGCATTGGATTGTTGCGAAGGGTTTCCACATCGAGAGTCAATTTTGCCATTTGGTTTTCGATGACCGAAGGACTGAATTGTGAAGCATCAACACCTGTATTGCCTTGGACAATGTTCCTGACGCTTTCGAGTGTAGCCGCCGCCATCCCGCATTGTGTGTGTTGCATGATGAGGATTCGATCACAATCAAGAACATTGTTTGCCACAACAATATCGCTCTCTACGGCAGAATTCAGTTGCCCGCCGCCGTTTCGAATGACTTTCATGTCTCCAATGGACATACCAAGTGCTTGATGTGGCAAGATACGGCAATCCATACACGTCAGTAGAAGCATCTTTTTCGCTGGCAAACCAGGTACATCTTTTCCAGGAAATACAGCAACGAAATCAGCATTTGAATCTGCAACGTCAGAAAAAGCATCATCCATATCGTTCGCCTTGAATTACCCATAACACAGAAGCATTTGATGTTTTTTTTATGCAGTACCAACTTTGTTACTAGAAGGATGAATTATATCATTGGAAGATTTGGAATAAAGTATGCGCTCAAAGGCATTGTTCGTTGTTTTATTGATGTGTTTTGGAGGGAGTTTATCTATACCTTTCATGAACGGTAGCGCTCTGAGCCTTGACTCAGAAATTTCAATGCAAAAATCATCATCTGGATTAGACCAGATAAATGCCACACTGTCAGCAGGTGAAGGATCAAATTTGGGTGGCTATGACATCACCATAAGTGGTACTGGATTTACTGATTTAGCATTCAATAACATCACAACAGATGGACTCACCCATTCTTGGACTGTTTCAACAGTTGATTATATCCAAGGTGGCCACGGTGATCAAGCGATTGCAGTGACCTCAAATGGAGACGTGCACATCGTTTACTACAACTATGATACACATCAGCTCAAACACGCTGTTTATGATGGAACCTCATGGTCAAGATCGGTGATTGTGTCCAATACTGGAAGCACCGACTATCGTGATGTTGAGATGGTAGTTGATAGGAATGACCACCTTCACGTATCTCATTGGGTTACGGGAGATTACCTCCACTACAGATATTTCAACGGTTCAGGATGGTCCACCCCTTACAGCACAAGCAACGTCGATTCCTATGGAACGGGTATCGCTGTCGACTCCAACAACCGTGCTCACATTGTATTCTCTAGCCCAGCCTATGTATGCGGCGGACTATATTTGGCCTATGATGACGGAACCAGTTGGAACAAGATTGGCTTAGATACCTCTACTGACCTCCTTGGATGTTATCCCTCTATTGACATCGATGACAATGATGCTGTGCATGTAGCCTATCGAGATCACCGAAACAGTCGCTTTAATTACATCACAAACGAAAGCGGACCTTGGGATAAGTATCAACATTCCAATACCAACACGCCAGGATACCACACTCAAACAAAGGTCAAATCTGACGGCGATATATTCATCATCCAGAAAAACAGTAACGGACTTCAGTTCGCAGAAGGATATCCTGGCAGTCTTTGGAATCAAGGAGCAGTCACGGGCGATTCGGGTGATGACACGTCCTTGTTCCTGGATGCTGCCGACCGCCCTCACGTCTTACACTGGAAGACAAGTTCCGACGATTTGCTTTACTCAACGAGGAGCACTGCAGGAACATGGTCCAGTCTGACCGTTGATGGAGCAGGAGGACTTGATGTTGGGCGCTCTAATGCCCTTGTAGTTGATGACAACCATCAACTTCATGCAGCATATGCCGATTACGACAACAAAAACTTGCGATATGCTACCATGTCAACAGGCCTCTTGGAAACGAGCGAGGTTAGTATTCAATTCGGACAATATGACAATGTGACTGCTACAGTTGTCGATAATTCAACCATACGCGTCACTGTACCGGCTGCTGTTGATGCTACCGAATCCGTTACATTGACTCTTTGGGGTGAAAATGGAACGGGATATGACCTCTCTTCATCCTTCAGATTTTATGCTGATGACGATGTTGACAGCGATGGAGTGTTGAACGGCGATGATGATTGCCCGAATGAGTACGGATTATCCTCGGTCGATCTCGATGGGTGTCCTGATCGTGATGGTGATGGTGTGAGTGATGTCGCTGATGTGTTCCCTGATGAACCAACACAATCCACTGATACTGACGGCGATGGTTGCGGAGATGCCGCTGATGGATTCAACGGAGACCAATTCCCTTCCGACCCAACACAATGTGCTGATACTGATGGCGATGGTTATGGAGACAACCAGACAGGGACTGAACCTGATGATTGCCCGTCAGTTGCAGGTAATTCAACCTACAATGGATATGGTTGCCCAGATAACGACGGCGATGGTTGGCCCAACAGCCTTGATGCATTCCCCGATGATGCAAATGAAACCATTGATAGCGACGGTGATGGCGTCGGCGACAACAGCGATGCGTTTCCAAATAATCCAAATGAATCTCTCGATTCAGATGGAGATGGTGTGGGCGACAATGCAGATGCATTTCCTTTCAATTCTCTCGAAATGTTTGATTCTGATGGAGACGGTGTCGGCGATAATTCCGACATGTTCCCTAACGATGCAAATGAAACAGTCGATACTGATGGAGATGGCGTAGGCGATAATGCGGACTTATTTCCTGATGATAACACAGAATGGGCTGATTCTGATGGAGATGGTGTTGGAGACAATAGTGATCCGTTCCCATTCCTCTCAAATACAACCGACGGAGATGGTGACGGTTACTTCGATAGTGAAGACCGATTCCCTGAGGATTCAACTCAATGGAACGATTCCGACAATGATGGTTTTGGAGATAATCCTCTTGGAAATGATCCTGATTTATTTCCAAATAATCCAACTCAGTGGGCAGATTTTGATGGAGACGGCTATGGCGACAATTGGGGAATAGACGCTTGGAACACTACACGTCTGTTTGTTTGGCCAGGCCAATTCGTAGGAAATGCACTCATGGCAGATCATTGCCCAACGGAGCACGGGAACTCGACTGTGGACGGATTTACAGGTTGTCCTGACAGCGATATGGATGGTATTCCAGACATTTACGATCTATTGGATGATCTAAACGCAGGAATCCCTATTGATGCGGATGGTGATGGCATTCCAGACGAATTCGACGCGTGCCCGAATACACCCTCATGGACAGTGGTTGATTCCCAAGGTTGTGAAATCGAAATCCTTGGTGATGAGAATTCTGGTGAAGAGTCTTTCTTCAGTTCTATTCTCGCAGGTGATGGAGATACGCTAACAAAGACCGTTGGGGTTGGTGCCATCCTTCTTGCCATCTTTGCAATGCTTCAAACAAATGCTGTTATGGGGATCTTGCCAGATGCCTTCAGATGGATGCAAGTGATGCGTTCCTCCAAGAAGCTTTCAAAAGAAGAAAAGAACGAGTTAACGTATCTTCAATCCCTTGTTCAAGCATATTATGCTGATATGGAGACGCTTGTTGAGGAACTACAGCAACTCAATTCAGATATAACGGCTCGATATACGAACAACGAAATTCGCAAAGACACTCGTGAAAAGTTGATTACCCTCATCGATGATCTGCTTTCGACAAGTCCCGAACAAATGAAGAGGGTTGCCTACAATGATGCTTACTTCGGATTGTTAGGAACAATCGATACTGAAGAACGCACGAAGCTCCTCCAAGAAGAAATCGCTATGAGAGATTCGGAGGCTTCCGAAGAAGCGCCTACCACCGATCAACCTCCTGCAAGCCAAAAAGGCACCATAAATGAACAAGATGGGCATGAGTACTTAGAGAGTCCAGCTGGGAGTGGGACTTGGTTCATCCGAAACGTAACTACTGGTGAATGGGATAATTGGGGATGAATTAAATTGGGCATGTCGAATGTCCAAATAATTTGTAGAATGGGCAAAAACCGATTGCTGAAGTTAGAAGACTCCAGCATCCTACTGCAAGAAGCAGAACATCCCAATTAAATTCGGATGCGTATTCTACACCCACCATCACAAATCCTCCAAAAACACGGACCAGTCTATCGTTTGAACTCAAGTTCATAGGTTTTCACTGGACGAAAATTTATTCTGTACGGATATAAATCCCTGTTTTATCTGTTTATTCTTTTTATTTCTAAAAACAGACGCTATGTTCTATTTCGTTAGGTTCATATATGTCCGTACAATCCCGATTATGTAACCTAAGGTTCAGTAGTGGTGATGAGATGGCTGAAGACAATTGGGAAGAAAAAATGCTTGACCAACTTGAGAAGCTCTTGTCCAATATGGGCATGAACATGAGTCGCGAACAACTGAGAGGTCTGTTGAAACAATTCCGATCACAGTTTGAAGCAATGGGGCTCGATGAAGAACGAATTGCCAAAGGTGATGTAAACTTCAATTTCGATTTAAGCAGCCTCAAGGACATGTTCCAACCCGGCATGGACTTTGGTGAACTGTTCAAGAACATGGGCGTCGATGTAAGAGTCGATACAGCACCAGTAGAAATCCAAACGCCTGAAGGTGATGATGAAGAAAACCTCACGCTTCCAGCTGACGACATTTATCTCGAAGGTTGGAACATGAGCGTCACAGTTGACTTTGCAAGAAAAGGCGAGATTGAGCAGGACCAAGTCGAATTGAACCTCATTGATGGCGGCACACTAGTTGAAGTTCACCGATCAACACAACTTGCTCCACTCGCTCGAATTGAATTACCTCATGCATGCGAGGATGTGGTTGATTTCACACTCAACAACGGCATTCTTGACATCACACTGCGATTGATCCCTCCAGAGGATGCTTTTGCAGCACTTCCGCCTGGTGAAGATGGCGACGATACTATTCCCCAACAATCCGACATTACCATCGATGTTGCAAAAGATGACGATGATGATGACGATGATGGAGGAATCCCTATTCTGTGAAAGGAGTTGAAGAAATGAGCAAAGTAATTGGAATTGATTTAGGAACAACAAACAGCTGTGTAGCAACCATCGAAAACGGTGAACCAATCGTTATTGCTAACGCAGAAGGCGCAAGAACGACCCCCTCTGTGGTTGCATTTAGCAAAGATGGAGAACGACTTATCGGAATCACTGCTAAGCGACAGGCGGTAACCAACCCCGACCGAACCATGATCTCTGTCAAGAGACACATGGGGACCGATTGGAACACAAGCATCGACGATACAGATTATACCCCTCAAGAAATCTCAGCCTTTATTCTTCAAAAGTTGAAGGCTGATGCTGAAGCCTATCTTGGTGTCGAAGTTAAGCAAGCAGTTATCACATGTCCTGCGTACTTCACCGACGCTCAACGAAAGGCAACCAAGGATGCTGGCCGTATTGCTGGAATGGATGTTCTTCGCATCATCAATGAGCCTACTGCAGCTGCTCTTGCATACGGAGCGGACAAAGGCGATGACCAAACAATCCTCGTCTATGATTTAGGAGGAGGTACATTTGACGTATCTGTTCTTGAAATCTACAACGTTGATGGCCAACCTCAAATCGAAGTGAAAGCAACAGCTGGGAACAATAAGCTTGGTGGTGATGATTTCGATGACCGAATCATCGAATGGCTTGTAAGCGAATTCAAGCGGGAAACTGGTATTGATCTCTCCAAGGATAACCAAGCAATGAGTCGTCTAAAGGAAGCTGCTGAAAAAGCAAAGATCGAACTTTCTGGAACGCAATCTTCTCAGATTAATCTTCCATTCATTACAATGAAAGACGGAAATCCAGAACACCTTGACATCACGCTTTCTCGAGCACGATTTGAAGATCTCATCGCTAAGCACATCGAAGATACAATGGCGCCAACTCGCCAAGCAATGAAAGATGCTGGTATGAAGAAGGGAGACGTCGATAAAGTCATCCTTGTCGGTGGTTCAACCCGAGTCCCTGCCGTACAAACAGCAATCGAAAAGGAAACCGGAAAGGCTCCTTACAAAGGGATCAATCCTGATGAAGCAGTTGCTATGGGTGCTGCTCTTCAAGCGGGAATCATCGCTGGTGATGATGGTGTATCCGACATCCTTCTTCTTGATGTAACACCCCTCACACTTGGTATCGAAACGCTCGGTGGAGTTACAACGACAATGATTGAGCGAAACACAACGATTCCTGCTCGAAGAAGTGAAATTTTCTCAACTGCAAGCGATAACCAACCTGCTGTTGAAATCCATGTCCTTCAAGGAGAACGTGAATTTGCAAAGGATAACACAACTCTTGGCCAATTCCATCTCACAGACATACCACCAGCTCCTCGTGGAGTTCCTCAAGTCGAGGTAACCTTCGATATTGATGCGAATGGCATCGTTAACGTGAGTGCAAAAGATATGGGAACTGGAAAAGAACACTCCATCAAGATTGAATCACAAACATCCCTGAGCGAGGAAGACATTCAGAGTAAAATTGCTGAAGCTGAAAACTTTGCAGAAGAAGACAAGCGAAGAAAGGCAAAGGTTGAATTGAGAAATATGGCAGATCAAATTGTCTACCAAACTCGTAGAACCCTGGATGAAAACGAGGACAAACTCGATGCAGGTGATCTTGAACCAGTTCGAGAAAAACTCTCGGAACTTGAAGCACTTGTCCAAGATGGAGAAGGAAAGCCAATTGATTATGATGCCATGGATGAAGCCACAATTCAAGCAAAGGTCAAGGAAGTTGAGGAGTCAATGCACGCAATCTCATCCAAACTGTATGAAGCTGCTGCTGCTGAAATGGCTGAATCCGAAAACAATGAAGGCGATGGAAACATCAACGTTGAAAGTGACGATGTTGTTGATGCTGACTTCGAAGTTGTTGACGAAGAAGACTGAGCATCGGACTTATGTGCACGGCTAAGGTGGGCTGGCTATGAGCGAAGTCCCGATCCTTGAGGAGACGGACCGAACCACTGGACGAGATGCCCTTCGCAAGAACATCCAGGCTGCTATTGCATTAGCTGGAGCAGTTCGCTCAACACTTGGTCCAAAAGGTCTCGACAAACTCTTGGTTGATGACGAAGGACGCAGTATGGTAACCAATGATGGAATCACTGTTCTCGAATCTGCGAAAGTTGAACACCCAATCGCACATATGCTAATTTCGGCTAGTGCAACCCAAGATCAAACTGTTCGAGATGGAACGACCACAACTGTTCTTCTCGCTGCCGAGTGGTTGCAAAATGCTTGGCATTTGGTCGTACAAGGTGTACACCCAGCCACAATTGCTCGAGGTTATCGAATTGCAGAGCAATTCTGTAGAGATGCAATGCCAGAATTAAGCATTGAAGCTTCAAAAGAACAAATTCTTGCAGCCACAAAGACCTCACTGGCGGGAAAGTTGCATTCACAAATGCAATCCATCATCGCCCAATGTGCTGTAACTGCAGCTGAAACCATTGCGATGGGTTCGAAAGGAAAAGTGGTTGCTGATCCAACTCGGGTGAAGGTCATCACTCGAAGTGGCCCAACGCTCGAGGAATCAAATCTCATCACAGGCCTTGCGCTTTCAAAGAAACGGGCACATCGAGACATGCCCTCAAGTCTAGGACCAGGTTCCATTCTCTTAGTTGATGGTGGACTTGAATTACGCTCGATGAGTACAGATGTAAAACTCAATGTCACCTCTACAGAGGTTCTTCAATCGTTTAGAGATGCTGAGCATGAACGTCTCCTAAACCAAGTGAAGAAGTTATCAGAACTTGGAATTAACGTTCTTGCTTGTCGAGAAGGTATTGATGATGCAATGCATTCCCACCTTGCAAAAGCAGGCATCCAAGCATTTCGACGTGTAGCAAAAAGTGATCTTGAATTGCTTGCAAGAGGGTGTGGAGCATTGCTCGTACCAACCATTCATCAAGCGAGAAAACAAGATGTTGGAGTCTTCATAAAAAGCTACTGTGAACGATGGGGCGATTCAGAACACTGGGTACTAGAAGCCGATGAAGGGGGAGCGACCTTTGTTGCGACAGGAAGCACTGAAACGGTTGTTTCTGAAGTAGAACGATGTTTTGCTGATGCACTGGGCGTTGCTTGTCGATTGATGGAATCTCCGAAACTGGTTCCTGGTGGAGGTGCAACATACATCGCACTGGCTCGTCGCCTTCGACGATTTGCTGAAACTGTGCCCGGAAGAGAACAACTCGCAATCGAAGCATTTGCTGATGGTCTAGAGACGGTTCCGAGAGTCCTCGCTGAAAATGCCGGAATGGATCCAATCGACACGCTCTTGCAAGTCGTCTCGCTTCAATCGACACAAAATGATGATTGCATCGGATTGAATGTCAATTCCAAGCTTCCTGAAGATATGATTCAATGTGAAGTGGTTGAGCCAGCACGTGTTTTAGAACAAGCAATATCTGGAGCAAGTGAAGCCTCAGTTGCTGTTTTACGTATTGATGATGTCCTCTGGGCAAGACAAGAAATCAGTGTTCCAGAAGACGTACAAGCATCTCTTGATGGTACCGCTCCAGACCGTCGATGAACACCATTGAACGTTCGATAAATCATAACCACCCTATAAATATAGTAAATTCAGCGCATAAGCATGGTCAAAGTTGGGATTGACGATGTGGCAATTCATTTTCCACGCCTTTACATGGATATGCGAGACTTCGCAGAAATGCGAGGTGCAGACTATGGAAAATTAAACAAAGGACTTGGGCTGGAAGCCATGGCTATTCCAGATGTTCATGAAGATACTGCGACAATGGGTGCCATGGCAGTCATGCGTTTAATCGATCGAAATGGCATCGACCCACGAACTATTGGAAGAATGTATCTCGGAACAGAATCTGCTCTGGATGGTGCAAAACCTACTGCAACCTACATTCTTGATATGCTCACTCAGCGATACCAAGACCGTTTTGGAGTCGATTGTTTTCGAAACTGCGACGTCGTGGACATGACATTCGCTTGTATTGGTGCGGTCGATGCACTTCACACCACACTCGATTGGGCTGCTCGCTCAACACTTGATGACGAACGAATTGGCGTAGTGATCTTCTCTGATAATGCCAAATACGATCTCAAATCAAGTGGAGAATATACCCAAGGAGCGGGCGGTGGAGCACTTCTCATCCGTCAAAATCCAAGATTGCTTGAAATTCCAGATTGCTGGGGAGTTTCGACGACACCTGTCCATGATTTCTTCAAACCACGTCGAAATGTAACTCTTCGAAGCGTTATTACAAACGTGATGCAACTTGCCCAAGAGACAGGTCAATCGGTCAAGAAAGGAATTGTTGAACGAATGGTCAAGCATCTTCCTGAATCAACGGTTCGCAGACTTGGTATCTTTGCCCACGGGGAAGAATCAGTGAACGTTCATAGAGATGAACCAGTCTTTGATGGACAATTTTCTAATCGGTGCTATCAGCAAGCCGTTCGTCAAGCATTCTACAACTTCAGTGAACGTGCAATAAAGCAAAAGCGTTGGGATCCTGAACTCGATACTCGTTTTACACAACAATGGTCTCGAATTATTATGCATTTACCGTATGCTTTCCAAGCTAAGCGAATGTTCCCTGATGTATTTCGTCACGACCGAATTGACACAGATATGTGGCCAAATGTTGTTGAACAAATCGGAGAACAACCACTCAAGCCAAGTTCTGATGACCCTGAAGCACTTATTGCATGGGAAAATGAAATGGATGGTTATCGAAGAGCGATCTCGAAAACTCCTGAGTACATCCAATTCCACAAGGAACGAATTGAGAAAGGCCAGCGTGCATCCAGTCTTATTGGGAATCAATACACTGGTTCTATTTTCCTCGCTCTCATGTCGACCTTTGAATCCGATTTAGAAGACAATTCCAGCCTTGAAGGAGAATTGTTTGGACTCTGTGGATATGGCTCAGGAGCCAAGGCAAAGGTCTTCGAAGGAAAGGTAGCACCAAAATGGCGAGAAGTTGTTGCTCGATGGCAACTCTTCGAACGCCTTGCAGGACGTGTTGCGATTGATGAAATCACCTATGAAAACCTCCACAAAGGGTTGCAAGAGCAGAGTGTTGTCGCCCCACGTGGCGAATTCGCTTTGGTCAACATTAGCGAAGAAGGAAACGATGAAGGTGCTCGAACCTACAAGTGGATTTCTCAGTAAGTTACGTGAAGATCACAAGAAATCAATATTCTTCTGATAGGCCATCAAGCATTGCTTTAACGATCTCTTGAAGACCATAACTAGGAGACCAATTCCACTCCTGCTTTGCTACAGAACCATCAATCGAATCTGGCCATGAATCGGCGTATTTTTGGCGAATATCTGGAATGAAATCGCATTTGAAACCATCCACTTCTTGAGAGATTGCATCTGCTAATTCCTTGGCGGTAAATGAATGACAATCGATATTGTATCCTGCTTTTGACGAGCCAAGTGTTTCACTCTGTGCATCCATTAGCATCAGGGTTGCTTTGATGGCATCGTCCATGTATAACATAGGCAATCGTGTATCTGGTCGAACAAAACATTCGTAATGCCCATCGTTGATTGCTGCATTAAAAATCTCTACAGCGTAATCAGTTGTCCCCCCACCGGCTGGCGCCTTATACGAAATAAGCCCAGGATATCGAATGCCTCGAACATCAAGTCCATATTTGTCGCCATATTCTTTGGCAAGTGCCTCTCCAGTCACCTTCGTTTCACCATAAACCGTTGTCGGATTCAGATCAGTTATCTGAGGTGCATGTTTTGGAGCATCAGGTCCAAAAACGGCTATGGAAGAAGGTGAGAACACTCGCAAAGAGCACTGCTTTGCTGCCTCAAAAACTGAGATTGTCCCTCCAACGTTTATTTTTCGGCAGAGTTCAGGGTTTTTTTCTCCAGTAGCTGAAAGCAATGCTGCTAAGTGATATACAGTCCCTATGCCCTCATCGTTGCAGAGTTTGATGATTGAATCGGTATCTAAAACATCCAGAGTTACATAGAGGCCTTGGTCGATTGTATCCTGTTTCACATCACTTCGGATGTCAGAGGCAATCACCGAAGAGGCTCCGTGTTTATTTCTCAAAGCCTCAACAAGTTCGGTACCAATCTGGCCTAATGCTCCAGTGACCAGAATTTTTTCTCCTGTAGCTCCTGACATAGTTAATCTCCTTAGCCAATATTGATATGGTATGCGCGACGGCCTAAAAGCCCGTTGATAGAGTTGAAGTACGTAATTGTCAGCGGAGGAGTGCTCAGTGGACTGGGCAAAGGTGTCACTGCAAGTAGCATTGGCGTCCTCATGAAAAGCGCTGGGCTGCGAGTCACTTCTATCAAAATTGATCCATATCTTAACAGCGATGCTGGAACAATGAGCCCATTTGAACACGGAGAAGTCTTTGTTTTGGATGACGGCGGCGAGGTGGATTTGGATCTTGGCAACTATGAGCGTTTCCTTGATCTCAATCTTGCCCGTGACAATAATCTGACTACTGGGAAAATTTACTCAAAGGTCATCGAAGCCGAACGCCGTGGCGATTATCTGGGCAAGACTGTTCAGGTTATTCCACACGTAACCGATGCAGTACAAGATTGGATTGAAGATGTTGCGAAACTCCCTGCTGATGGAAGTCATGCTGTTCCAGAAGTATGCATAGTCGAATTGGGTGGTACTGTTGGGGATATTGAAAGTGCTCCCTATTTGGAAGCATTGCGTCAGTTCCAATTCCGTGTTGGTAGAGAAAACGTCACCTTTGTTCACGTTTCACTCGTACCGGTCATGGGGCCTGTTGGTGAACAGAAAACAAAACCTACACAACACACCGTCAAAGAATTGATGGGATTAGGAATCACTCCTGATGTTCTTGTTTGTCGATCAACCAAGCCATTGACTCAAGAGACAAGAGACAAACTTGCTGCATTCTGTCACGTCGATTCCAAAGCGGTCTTTTCGACTCACGATGTCCCCAACATCTACCATGTTCCATTGATGCTTGAGGAGCAAGGTTTCTGCAATATTCTAGGCATTGATTGCAATAAAACTGAACTTCTTTCAGACTGGAAGAAGATGGCTCATCACCTTGACCAACTTGAAGATGAAGTCCACATTGCAATGGTTGGTAAGTACACGGATCTTTCCGATGCGTATTTATCCGTCATTAAGTCACTTCAACATGCAGCAATTGCAGTTGACCGAAAGTTACGTATCGATTGGATTGAAGCAAGCGACCTTGAGAAAGACAAAGCATCCGATGCTTGGTCTCTGCTGGAGAACGCTCATGGTGTTCTTGTTCCAGGTGGCTTTGGTGACCGTGGAATCGAAGGAAAAATTCTGGCAGCACAATACGCTCGAGAACATCAGGTTCCATACCTTGGAATCTGTCTTGGATTGCAGGTTGCAACCATTGAATTCTGTCGAAATGTGTTGGGAATCAGTGATGCAACCTCCACCGAATTTGATCCAGATGCTGCAAATCCTGCAGTCATCTTCATGCCTGAAATCTCCAAGACACATCTTGGAGGAACAATGCGCCTAGGTTCTCGCCCTACAATCTTCCAAGTTGATGATTGTGTCACCCGTCGTCTTTACGGTGGGCAGGCACAAGTGGATGAACGACATCGGCATCGCTACGAAATTAATCCTGATCTCGTTGATCAAATTGAACAAGCTGGATTGAAGTTTGTCGGTAAAGATGAGAGTGGATTGCGTTGCGAAATATTTGAACTGGATAATCATCCGTTCTTTATTGGAGTCCAATACCATCCTGAATTCAAGTCAAGACCTGGTCGGCCAAGCCCACCATTCCTTGGATTGCTTCTCGCCTCAAGTGGGCAAGAATTGCCTTAAGAGTCCAGGATACGAATGACTCGAGTCGTTCGATAACCCTGTAGTAATTTTATGAAACGACGTTGTTGATATTCTTCATCAAGTGATGGATCGCCTGTATCGATACGTACACTCGAGAGGCCGAGAAGTTTTGATGGAGTTGCCACCCCAAGGATTGATTCAAACCCAATGGCTCGAAGAACATCTGGAGAAAGTTGTAAGTTACCTCGCCCAATAAGGAAACCTTGACCACCCATAGGAGACAAAAGAAGGAGACGTGGCCCCTCATATCCCTGAAGGTGACTCAACAATTGTTGTTCATTCAAATCTGAATGAATAGTTCCTTTGTGTTGAATATCGATTCCGAGGAGTGTTAACTCCACATTAAGATGCTCTCCCATTCGTCGTAGTGTACCTCCACTACCCCAGATGACCATGAGTTCAGAATCATCTTCGATGAGGTTCCCGATGTGATTTGCTAATCCTTCGATCGTTTCGGATTCTGAAGCCCGTTCGACTTGTTCCTTTGCTCCTTGCATGAAGCGAGGACTGGAAGGGGTCCAAGCCTCTCCGTACATGCGAACTTTCCATTCGCCCTTTTGATAGATTTCTTCATCCAAGTCCATGACTTCGGTAATCGCCACCATCAAATCGCCTTGAAGAAAAGCGAGTAAGACTTCGGCAGAAGCCTTTGGAGTGGTAGCAAAGCAACCAGAATGCATCTTTACGCCCCCTGGAACACCAATTAATGGCGTTTCATTTCCATTAAGGGCATTAACGATGTCTCGAGTCGTTCCATCTCCTCCAGCGTAGAGAATCACGTCGACTTCGGCTTGGAGGAGGTCCTGAACAAGATTGGACGTATCTTGGGCTGTTGATTCAGTTGGAGATTCTTTTCTCTGTTCATACTCAAAACCGTCAAGCCAATCACCACCCATTCGTCCAGACCATGCAACGATTGTAGGTGAAACAGCCATCCTGTTAAGACTTGAAGCAAGCAATTCCTTGAATTTAGAAAGGCATTGTTGCATTCTTGGCCCTGCTCGATCAACGGCACCTGCTTCACGGGCTTCCTTGGCTCGCCCATCACTTCCTTTGAATCCAAGACGCCCTCCTAGTCCAGCATCAGGGTTGACGACAATACCAATACGCATATCCATACCGAGTGCGCCCTCATTTTCAATCATTGCTCATGGACAAGGATTAGAAACGACCAGGTTGGTATGCAATAAACCGATGTCTTGAAGTCCTCTGAAGCGATGGGAATACATGGTCAAAGAATCGGTTCCCGACGAAATCCTTCTCGATGGCATCATGGAAGAAAGCATGAAAAATATCGGGAAAGGTGAAACTGCTCCGGTGAAAGAAGAAACTGCAAAAGAGGAAACTGCGGAGCATGCTCCATTAAATCCTCAATTTGGTTTCAAACTTGAACCTGTTCAAGCGCAAGAAGAAATTATTGTTGCTCCTGAAAAAGAAGAAGAAGTCCCAGAGAAAAAACAGATTATCCTCGACAAACCGTCACAGAGTATGGACGATGACATCATCGTTGATTGGTGAATTTAATCGGCGGATTCATGAATAAGACCGTCGACCACTCACTACGAGGCGTGTCTATGTCGATGGTCAATGTAACCCTGCCCGACGGAACAGTCAACGAATACGCAGCAGGAATTACTGCTGGAGAAGTTGTCATTGATGCCCTAGGAAAGAAGCATGGATGCCTAGCTGCTCGTATCAATGGTGTTGAGAGAGACTTCTCAGCATCGCTTGATAGTGACTGTAGCGTTGAAGGTATTCTCGCATCTAGTGATGATGGAATTCATATTCTCCGCCACAGCGCTGCTCACCTGCTTGCTCAAGCAGTTATGGAAATCTATCCTGATGCAAAACCAACCATTGGGCCTGCTATCGATCGAGGATTCTACTATGACTTTGCGATGGAACCAATTGCTGCAAGTGATCTCAAAGCAATCGAGAAAAAGATGCATGAACTTGCTCGACGTAACCTTCAGGTTGAAAGAGTCGAACTTGAAGAACAGGAACTTCGTGATCATTTCAAATCCAATAAATACAAGATTGAAATCATCGACGATAAACTGGAAGACGGGGATGGTTCGACCATTTACAAGCAAGGCGAATGGTACGACCTATGCCTTGGCCCTCACGTACCAAGCACTGCTAAATTGATGTTTAGTCGCCTCACATCGGTTTCCTCTGCCTATTGGAGAGGCGATCAATCTCGAGAGCAATTGGTTCGAATTTATGGAATCGTGGAGCCAACAAAGGACGCACTGAAGGCGACCTTAAATCGAATGGAGCAAGCTAAACTTCGTGACCATCGTAAACTAGGAAAGGATTTGCAACTGTTTCACGTCGATGAAGAAGTTGGACAAGGACTAATCCTTTGGACACCTCGAGGAGCCATTGTTCGTCAAGAGTTGCAGGATTTTATTTCCTATCACCTCCGCCGACAAGGCTACGATCAAGTGTTTACTCCGCACATCGGCAAACTCGATTTGTACCGCACATCTGGTCATTTTCCATATTACCAGGAAAGCCAGTATCCGCCACTTATTGAACGTGATTTAATGAAAAAGTTGGCTGATGAAGGCTGCTCGTGTTCAGAATTATCGAACATGATGAACAGTGGTGACATCGATGGATATATGTTGAAACCAATGAACTGTCCTCATCACGTCAAAATTTATGCTTCTCAAGCACGTTCATACCGTGACTTGCCTTTGAGACTCGCTGAATTCGGTACAGTCTATCGATGGGAACAATCTGGTGAGATTTCAGGAATGACGCGTGTTCGTGGATTCACACAAGACGATGCGCATCTCTTCGTCACTGAAGACCAAATAGGAGACGAAGTCATGGGTTGTATTGAACTTGTACAGACTATTTTTGATGTTCTCGGAATGCATGATTATCGGGTTCGCGTTGGTTTGCGTGACCCGAACTCTGACAAATATGTTGGAGATTCTGACCGCTGGGATCGAGCAGAAGATGCTTGTCGTGCCGCTGCTGCAAAACTTGGCGTGAATTGGTCAGAAGAAGAGGGCGAAGCAGCGTTCTATGGCCCAAAAATTGACTTCGTGGTGAAAGACGTCATCGGTCGTGAATGGCAACTTGGAACCGTTCAAGTCGATTACAATCTCCCAGAACGGTTTGATCTTTGGTACAAAGGAAACGATGGTGAAAATCATCGCCCAGTTATGATTCATCGCGCACCATTTGGATCGATGGAACGCTTTTGTGGAGTTCTTATCGAGCATTTTGCAGGCAAATTCCCCACATGGCTCTCTCCAACGCAATGTCACATCCTAACCATATCCGAGAAGCATAAGGCCTACGCTGCTGAAGTTGCTGAGAAATTAAGGGAACAGAATGTTCGAGTTAAGATTGATGATGGTGATGACACAATTGGAAAGAAGATTCGAACACATCGCAAGATGCGACCTGCTTACATGATGATTCTTGGGGATGGTGAGATGAACAATAAGAGTGTATCACTACGTTCACGAACTGGTTCGCAAATCTCAGATCTTCCGCTCGAACAATTCATTGAAAACATTGTGAGTGAAATCCGTGAAAAGGTTGCAGAACCATCCTTGGTTCCTGATTCAGAGTGAAAAATAACTCATCGTATTAGGTATTCATCCGCATTCAATTAAAAGGAAAATGTGTTAGGAGATTCATGTCGGCTCCATCCATTCTCGACGGTTTTTCCGGCGTAGCGATTGTGCCGCTGATTTTAGCAGCAGCAATCGCACTGTTGTTTTGGAGAACGGTTGTTCCTCGTCAATTGCGTGGTTTGCAAGTTGCTTTTGAGACAGGTCCAAAGCGATATGAAGTTCACACAATCACTTCTTCATTTGGAGAGGCTCGAGATCTTCTTCAAAGCAGAGGAATGCGTTTTGGGGTTGCTACCTATCTCTTTGCTCTGACTGGAGCTCTTTTGCTCTTTTTTGAATATCTAATCACCTCCCAAGGCTGGAGTGATGGATACCATGCACCAAATATTGCTCTTGCTTTGATTCTCATTGTTTGGCCTGCAATCATATCTTCAGGCTCTTCTTTGGGTGCTCAAATTATCAAACCAATTGGCCATGGGCGAGCCCGGTTGCAGGAAGCGAGTCGTGCTCGATCGTATGCCTACGTTGCCTTGACTGTCTTTTGGTTCTGTGGCGTAGCCATCCTGTATACGATTCTTGATGCAAGAGGCGTCTCATCTGATCGTAAATTGAGTGTTTGCCTCCTCCTCGCATTCTCACCATCCATTATCGCCTATGGACGTGTCTTGGGAACATCATGGCAAGCCCTACGCCAATCATCAGCCCAGATTGCCAAAGGAAATGCTTCCCCATTCCACAATCATATTCCAAATGCACGTCAACAACTCATCGCACGAATCGTTCATATCAACACCATCGCGATGCCAATTGTTGCGATTAATACGTTGATTTCCCTTGTTGCGATCCTTGTATCGCCTGATTTATTTACGCATTCTGAGCGTGTTCTTGAACTTCCAGAGTACAGAGAACAAGCTACAATCATGGAAGAAGGTGGCGTTCTTGGTTTCTTCCTCATCGAGTTGTTTTCCAACATTTCCGAACCTGGCCTTCGTGTTCCTCTAGTTTCAGCAATTCTGTTATTCCTGCTTCTGAACGTTGCATTAGTTGGTTTCCTATTCGTTTATGAAGTCGCACGAATTCTTTTCTTAGATGTTCAAGATGTTTCTGGGAGAGGTGGTATTCGACTTGCAGACAGCCGATTGCTTCGAGCAGAACGTAGCCAGCAAGCAAAGGTTCTGAACTTCTGTTTTACTGGCTTTGCTGGTCAATCTATGCTCTTATTGGCGCTGGCTATGATCACATTCTGGGATTCGAGTTTCTTGCCCCAGGGCGAGCAATGTGGTGCTTGGGAGGATACGTTGTGTGCGGTCGTTACCAAAGATGCAATGGAGGAACTGACATGGATGTTGGCAGCGGGTGGTCAAATTGGTTTCCTCTTCATTTGGCTAACATCGCTACAAGTCGGGTCAAAACTTGATGACATCTCCTTTGATGCTTCCATAAGTGAGCAAAGAGATATGCTCACACAAATGGAAGATATGATTTATCTCAAGCAAAAAACCTTTACTGAATTGGTGGCAAAAGATTCATGGACACGTGCAATCGAACAATTCGATGACATTCTCAACACAAGTGAAGATTCGATGAAAGGCCTAGATTTATTGAGAGAAACGGGGGCTCGTATGCAACTTTTCGCTGGTTTGAATCGATGGGAGGAAGCGGAAGAATACGCTGTCTCTATGCTTGCTCTGCAAGGCGGCCGTGAAGCCCAAGTTGCTCGCTTAGTCTTGGCTGCTGCAAGCATTAGTCAGAGAGATCTACCTGAAGCAGCACCACGATTGTCCCTGCTTAACAAGAGCGATGTAGAAGCTGCTCGATTGCATTGGTTTGCTGCTGTTCTTAATCCGAAAAGAGAAGTTCCAAATGTGTCCCAACCGATTCTCAGCATCGACCCGTTAATGAGAAGAAACATCGATTTGTTGCGACGTACATCGGTCGGGGAGCCTCGACCTGCGAAGACAACAAAAAATTCTCCACCTTACAGAATGATGTTGCTTGGAGATTGTGCACGAATGCGTTTAGCAGGTCGCCATGAAGAGGCGATTACAATGCTTGAAG
Source organism: Candidatus Poseidoniaceae archaeon (assembly GCA_049623485.1). Lineage (GTDB taxonomy): Archaea > Thermoplasmatota > Poseidoniia > Poseidoniales > Poseidoniaceae > MGIIa-L2. Next base: position 10,611 of record JBMZTB010000009.1, on the reverse strand, counting down.
ATTTTATGAAGAAATTTGAAGACCATTCAGAATATCCTACTACAACATGGTCTCAAGGAAAAGTTGTGCTTGCCCTCATGCATTTGGATGCAAATCGTCCCAACACTGCTGTTCGTCTCGCTCGTGAATTACGAACTGCTGAACCTCGCCATCCTCATGTTCGTTCCTTGGTCAGAATTCTTCATGAATTAGGCCATATGGATGCAATGGGAAGTGAATCGACTGGCATAACGATGCTTATTGATTCTGGAGGAGACTGGATGAAAGAATGGCCGCTCGTTCATACGGTTCAAATCCCGCCTCGATTAAGCAGTTCTCGTTCTCTCAAGCATGCTGCTAAAGCGAACGTTTGGATTACACACTCCCCCGAACAGTCCGTTGCTAAATATTACAACAAACGATCTGCGTGGAAACGAATTCCATACAATTCGAATGCAAAAGAAGCCCCTCTAGGGCTCTATCTTCATCTCTATGGAATCATTGCTACAATCGGTGGTATGCCTGTTGACCTTGGACTACCAGCGGGGCTTGATATTGAAGCACTTGAAAACCGAGGCCTTCTTTGATTAGACTCGCCTACGTAAGCGTTCCATTGCTGCATCTGCTTGACCAAGTTGTTCTAAAGCGTCAGGAATTTGTCCTTCGTTGAGTCGATCTGCTGCCAGAGCGATGGCAGCATCCGTGTTCTTCATGTCCTCATCGGTTGGAGGAAGATTCGAGGCTTCGCATTGATTCCGTAAAATTGCCCATTCTTCTCGAACGAATGTCAATAATGTGTTTGCTTCATTTTGTTCGTTACCAAGCGCATCAAGGTCGATGGTTAATCGTTCAAGCAACGTTGCAGCATGACTCCATTGTCGTTCATCTGCTGCTTTTTGAACAGATGTGAAACGGAGCATCCACTTATCTGAATCTGAGAAACCTTCGAACCGTGAGAGGAGTTTCTTTCGTTGACGCAATGCGCGTCGAACGCTGTCCATAGCTTCACGCTCAACATTAATGACTCTCATGATACCTTCTCCCAAACCAATTGCTTGGCCAGTATCACCGGCCTCGAGGGCTGTTTCTGCTTGGTCCATTCGATGCTCAAGATCTGATGTATCAAATCCATCTGTTGCTTTCAATGCCTTTGCTGCCTCTTTCAGAACAAGTTCTGCACGTTCCTTTGCATCCCCGTCTGCTTGGAGTTGAATCGGGATGACGACGGCGAGTTCGAATGCTTTCTTTGGAGCCTCCCGTTCAAGTTGCTTACGAGCATCTCGTATGATTTGTCTCATATTGTCGATTGCTGCTCCAGATTGACCTGTCAATAATCCGTTGGCATGATTGATGGCTTCTTCAGCCTGAGCCCACCAAGTAACAATTTCTTGGGCACGTATCTTTGCTTGACGATACAATGCCTCTGCTTCTCTTAAGGACCCAAGAGAGGCTTCTCTCTGCCCCATTTCGTATGATTTTCTCGGACGCTTTGCGAGGGGCGTGAGGTCTTCCGCATGCTCAATAACGACGAGTGCTTCTGAACGAACGATATCGACGTCTCCAGCAAGGGAAAGGGAACGCTCAATGTCCTCATCTGCCTCAGCAAGCAAACGCATTCCGTATGCAGGATCAATATGTCCTTCTTCCTTAGCAGTCGTAACCAAACTGCTTGCCTGATCGACTGCAGCTCCTTCTGAGCGAAGAATAAGAATTCGATTTTCGAGTCGATCCAGTTCTGTTCTGAAGGCCTTCCTCTCATGGCGTAAATTGTCTCCTGCAATCCAAAGGTAGACGACGTGGAGAAGAACAATAGCAGCCAATATTGGATGCAACCAGTCACTTGGAGACTCAATCCATGTCTCTTCAGCTCGATCTCCAACAAGAACACCGAGTACTGTCAAGCCGCCAAGAGCAGTCATCATTGCTCGGAATCGCATGACATCGATTCCACCACGTAGCGTTTTAGAGGAACCTTGGTACATCGAAAAGCCAAGACCGAGCAAGAGGACTCCTGCAAGAATATCGCTCACTTCGGTTCCATAGGAACGTATTGAGAACATCACTAAGAGAGGCCAAAAGATGCTGCATGCAGCCCCTACTCGCGTTCTTGCCTTTGGATCATCGAGAATCAAATCCTGAAGAACAATGCCCCAGAGAATGACAAGTATTGGCATTCCTAATCCTGAAAGAAGTTCAGCATTCCCAGAAAAGGCATCTTTCAGCGTGGGCCAAGCGAGCCATACCGCTCCAGAGAGGCACATTAAGGCACAAATCGTACTCAGGCGTTCGATTCGCTGTATGCGAAGGAGACGTTCAGCCTTGATGGCATCCTCGACATCTCCCCAGAGCATAAGTTAACGGACAGGTGTTTTCGTCATGAAACCACCGACGGTTTGCATCCGAACCTGCAACAATGTTCATGGGTATGCTTGGATGGTTGGTATAGAAGGGGACTTGAAATGAAAGGGCTCATCACGATGGACGATTTAACCAACGAAGACATTCTCAGCATCCTAGATGATGCATCACGTCTGCTTCCAGTAGCAAGAGGGGAGACATTTCTTCCGTTGCTTCAAGGTAAGATTCTAGGCAATCTTTTCTTTGAACCAAGCACACGTACACGTATGTCATTCGAGACTGCAATGAAGCGATTAGGAGGTGATGTGGTCAATTTAGGCGATGTCAAAACCTCCTCGGTTGTGAAGGGTGAGACGCTGTTTGATACGATTCAGATGGTCGATGGCTACACGGACATTATTGCCATGCGTCATCCAAGACAAGGTGCTGCACGATACGCTCAGGATGCTGCGCGTGTTCCTATTCTAAACGGAGGAGATGGGGCTGGCCATCACCCTACACAAACCATGCTCGATCTGTTTACTATACTGCAATCCCATGGAACTCTTGAAGGTTTATCTGTTGTCCTTGCAGGGGATTTGAGATATGGCCGTACCGTGCATAGTCTGTCTCATGCATTAGTTCGTTTTGGTTGCAAACTTGTTCTCGCTTCACCTGAACTTCTCCGTATGCCAAATGAAATCATACAAGACTTGCGAGCACATGGTGCTGATGTAACCGAAACTGAAGATCTTCTTGGAAACATCAACGATGCTGATGTGGTCTACATGACACGAATTCAAAAGGAACGTTTTGCCGATGAAGATGAATACACAAAAGTTGCTGGCGCTTACAAACTTCATGCGCGTGATGTTGCAAATGTGAAAGCTGAGATGATTATCATGCATCCACTTCCACGTGTTGATGAAATACATCCAAGTGTCGATTCAACTCGCCACGCACGATATTTTGAACAAGCCTTCAATGGAGTCGTCGCCCGAATGGCGCTTCTTTGCAGATTGTTGAACATCGAAGTTCCTGCTGAAATTCAAGGAGGTGATGCCTGATGGCTGACGAACATAACATGCGAAGAGTCACTGCGATTCGAAATGGAACCGTTATCGATCACATTCCATCGGGACAATCCCTGAAAGTTCTCGAGCTTCTTAACATCGCTCGCGATACTTCCGTGCCAGTCTCCTTAGTCATGAACGTCCCTTCAAAGAAAATGGGTTCAAAGGACATTGTCAAGGTCGAAGATAGGGAATTAACGCAGACTGAACTTGATCGCCTTGCACTTGTAGCACCGGATTCAAGTATTGCGATTATTCGTGCCTATACTGTTGCAGAAAAGTTGACTGTAAATCTCGGAGAAGAAGTACGTAATGTTGTTCAGTGTACGTTCTCAAACTGTATTACTCAAAATCTGCGTGAACCACTTCCACATCGGCTACGAGTTACCAGTACCGATCCTCTTACACTTCGTTGCCATTATTGCCAACGACCTCAAGATTTGGATGAATTGATTCACAACTTACTCTAAATCTACGTCGAGTAAGTCCCGCATATCGCAAGCCTTGCACGTTGCCCCTGAAGTGGGAGAACCACAGCGTTCACACTTCATAGGTTGAGAACGAACTGGCAAGGGTTCCTGCTTTGCAACCATTTTGATGTTGTCAGCCATTCGCACAAGACTGTGACGTGTACCTGGAACGTCTTGCTCCATTTGTGCGACTAGATCTCTATACCTCCATCGAAGAGCACCTTGTGCGTAAGGACATTCTTCATGATGCATTGGAAGTTGCTTATGCATGGCAAGTAGATGAATTTCTTGTTCGGGTATCCAACGTAACGGAACGATTCTCGGAGGCAATCCATCAACTGGTGAATCTGTATGAGGAGCAAGTCGCAGAGTTCTGTCGATGTCTCCATTCGCCATGTTCATCAAAACCGTTTGAGCCATATCGTCTAAATTATGCCCCAACGCCATGACATCTGCATTTACTTGTTCTGCAAGTGCATTGATTCCTTGTCTTCGGAACACGCCACAATAAGAACAAGGCATTGTCGAAGCGTTTTCATTTTTCTCAGAGACCATGGGCAATCGGCGAACAACTTCGTCCATTTGATGAAATTCAAGAGATTCATACGAAGTGGTGATGAATTCAACTCCAAGTTCTTCACATAGATCAATCGCACATTGCATCGATGGTGGACGGTATCCTTCAATCCCTTCATCCACACATCCTGCAACGATTCGAACATCACGGCGCTTACCTACAAGATCAACAAGCATTGTCAACAATACTGCAGAATCCTTTCCGCCTGAAATCGCAACGAAGATTGTTGTGGTTTTTGATTTATCCAAAACAAGTTGCTTTCGCAACTCCCTTCCGACCTTTTTCCGAATAGATTGCTCAAGGTGAGAACCGCATAAAACCCGGCCTGAGTAGGCTTGCTCTACGACTGCATCCTTTCCACAGACATCACAGACAGGTGTCTGAAAAAGTGTCTGTGTGGGTTCCGCCATGGCAATTCGTCTCAATCCCACCATTAAACGCCTCCGATTGGGTTATCCTTTGAAAATAAAATTTCAATTGAAATTTTTAAATTTTAATTGGAATATTCTTAATAAATTCAAGATTTGTTTCTCTGCTGAGCGCGGTAAAATACACAACCAATCTTATCCGCGCTTGTCGAAATCTCAAAACGCAGTTGGAATTTTCAAAGAGGTCGACAAATCCCCCTACGGGGGAAGAGTTTCGGGAAAGTTCTTGAATGGTATGCAGTTGTCAAGAGGTTTGAGCAACCATGCTGGACAATGTTTTTTCTGGTCTTTGTGAAATCAAAGATGCGCAACATGTTCGGCTTTTCGACCAGTTTGGAAATCAATACGGGGCTACTAAGCGATGGCCGGAATCGCTTGAAGAACAGCGTGCTGAGTGGGCTCGATGCGCTTCAGTTGCCTCATCTTTTGGGCTTGGAGAACTGCATGAAGTATGGATCGAATCAAGGCGGCTTACCGTCATAGACCAAATCGATACTGGCGTTTTTGCCGCTCTCTCAGGCAAAAACGGTACAAAAGGTATGTGGCGTTACCAACTTACACGCCAACGACAGAGAATAAACGCAACAAAAACACAGGTGATTTGATGTTTAATTTACCACACAGCGAACAAATTGATGAAGAATTGAACGTATCTCCTGGTGCGATTCAACCGTTCGAAAACGGCTACATTACCACATGGGTTGGTAGGAGAAAATCTCCATATGGCCACAGACTTGTCCGGGCAGGTCGAATCGTTGGTTGGCTCTGTGAAGGCGATAGTGCAACAAAACTCCTTGGAGGAGGCGATGCAAGAAAGGCCCTAGAAGAAGCAGAACAAGGAACTCACAGACTTGTTGGCTATGCTTGTTCGCTGAGAGGTCTTGGTTCGCTAGCAACGCTCATTCCTGAGGCCTTTGAATTTCAAGCGGATGCTCAAGGCCTTTCTGCAGGTTCATCGTTAACAGATCGGCTTTTTGCAAGAAATATTTCAGCTGTTCTTTCGACCCTTGAAGGATACGACCATGTTCGTGGGGCACTAGCAGCAGATCAAGGAATTCTCATCGATAGTGCAGGAACTTTACCAGGTAAAGCAGAAGAACTAGCCTCAAGTATCTCTTCTCTTTCTGATTCGATGACATTGCATCAAACTCAATTAGGCGGTACTGAACAAGGGTATGCCACCTTGAAAATGGGTGATGCCTCTGTTTTGCTTGCTTCAAGCAGTACGATTGTAATCGCGATTTGGACTGAACTCGACACCGACCATGCACGACTTCTGACAGACCTTACTGCTCAACTCGATGGTGAAATAGGCACCTATGCAGAAGGAGCAGCCACACTTCCTGATGGATTCATTCTCAGAGAAGGAAAAGGCGGCTCAGATGCAGTCATGTCAATGCTTGCTGCAGCCCTTGAAGAACAGGTCACGGGTCATCTTAAGGCAGGTGCAAGCGATAAAGCAGTATCTCTTGCCTTGGTAAAAGGAATTCCAGTCGCAATGGCTGCAAACGGACAATCCTTTGACGATGCTATGATGGGATTGACTGAGAGTAAACGCATTCTGAAACTCCATCGACTCGCATCTGGAACTACGGTTTCTTCTTCAACTGGTGATGTCGAATCCTTCTCATTGGAAGGGTTTGTCGAAGCACTTTCATCGGTACGAACACGTTCTGAAAAGCGTAAAGAAACCATGCTGCATCGGCTTATGACCATGTTTGGATTTGAAATCGGGCTCGATCTTGTTCGTCAACAACGAAGCAAGGTGTCCATTCGAATCGATGGTGCAGAGTCGAGTAAAGGCTTACCATCTGCCTCACCAGTTGCTGGTGTTGATGCTGCATTAAGACGAAGATTAGAGGAAGCGGAACTCCGTTCAGATTCACTAATGCGAACAAATGCTGGATTGACTACGCAATTACAAGATTCTGAAAAGCAAAGAACTCAGGCTCTTGTTCGCCTTGAGGAAATCAAAGAATCATCAGGAGATCAATCTGTAACAATTCAATCTAAGAATGATGAACTAAATCGAGTTCAAGTCACCGTTTCTGAATCAAGAACCAGGATGGAACAAGCAGAAGAACGAGCTGACCGTTTATTGCGTCGCGTAAGTGAACTTGAACACCAACTCAGCGAACGTGCAAGTGAACTTGCAAAGGCTCTTGGAAATGCTACAAGTAGCGAAGCACTTCGCAATGAATTGGAAGAACTCTCTTCAAACGAAGCAACTACACGAGCAGAATTAGAATCGAACGCTCAAAAATTAGCATCGGTCCGAGATCAAATCGATACAGAAGAACGAAGACTGCGATCTCTTGAAGAACAGATTTCTTCGATGCGAGAGCGTCAGGCTAGTATGAAAAGTGAATCGAATACTTCGGAAGAAAAGGTTCGTGCTGCACAAGCGAAACTTGACCAAATCGAAGCAGAAACAATTGCAAGTCGAAGAAGAGCAGAAGAAGAGCGTCATCGTCTTGCGGAAGATGAAGCACGAAGGATGCAACTCCACTCTGAAATGCGCGAATTGATGACTGAGCGGAGAGACATCTTGACCGATCTGGGCAATCTTGGTGCTCGTAGAGGGAATGCGGAAACAGAGTTATCTGGCCTTATCCGTCGAGCAGAAGCCCTTACTGAAGCCCATGAAGAAGCGGTTTCTGATATTGCTGAAGCTGAACGTTTGAGAGCACGTCTCTCTGAAGAGCCCCTTGCTCAAGCATTGCTCAACGATGATTCAACATTCAGAGGATTAGGTCCTGTCATTGAACGTCTTGAACAAGCACGAACTCTTGGATATTCAGTTATTCTTCTCGATCGGGCTGTTGAGCGAGCATTGCAAGTGGTTCAATCCACGGTTGATCATATTGCTGCAACACCAAGGAACCTCCTAAGCAGTGAAGTAATGACACTGCTTGAACGTCAGGTCCCTCAAACAGCAGGAGCTGTTCGTGGACTTGCTCGATGGTCAGTTCAACAACGATTAGAAAATCAACTTGGAGAAACTGTTGGACACCTCATCTTGGATTTGGAAGGTATTCTCGAAGATTACGATCGTTCGATTACAATGTTAAGACGTATGCGAAATGTACTCGATCAACTAGGACAATTGGGAGCACCACCGGAAGAAATTGATGCCCTACGAATGAATTGCATGCGTCCTGAAGCGTTACCGAGTGTTGCCGTAGAGACTCGAAGATTGATTCGAGTTGCACTTGATGATATTTATCTTGAAGCCGATCAAAGAGACGCTGGGGAAGCCATTGCTCTTGAACAGACTGCTGGTGTGCTTGAGGAACTTCTCACACAAATCGATGCATCTGGGCTGACAAAAGGAGTGCCAAGAGGTGCTATGTGGGATTTCCAAAGGGACGGTTATCTTCCGTTTGAACGAACTGCTATCCCAGTAGGTCAGAGAACACCCGTTATGGATGATATGATTGAGCACATTCAGCCAACGCTCATTGTTGATGAGAGTGTCTCTCTTGACGCACAACCTACTCCTGAAATTATTACTGAAGAGGGGTGGGAAGAAATGCCTGCTCCTAGCAATGAAGAACAACCTGAGCAGGAAGATGAATATGTTCCTGAAGTACGACGCCCAATGGAAGAGGACAGGGTCGATCTTGAAGCAGAATTAGCACGTCTTGATGCAGAGAGAAAATCTCGTGGAGAAACGACATCAGAGGTAAAGGTTGATCCGCATCTTGCTGCGTTAGAAAATCAACTTTCAGAGTTGGACTTTTGAGGCGATAACATGACTGAGGCTCTGCTTGGAAGAACCGAAATGATTGGTTCAACATATCCAATGTGGGTTGACCGAATCATCTTCATGCTTGCAATCATTGGCTTTGTATTCCTCAACCAATACATGTGGGAACAGATAAGTTCAGTCTGGCTGGAGTGGATGGCTTCTGTTGGATTAGCCATTCTCTTGCTCATCATGACTGAAGTAAGTGGAAGAATAATCCAAATGTTACGAGCCAATTCTTGATCAGAATTCCTTTTCTTTTACAGGGGCCTGGGTCTTGTTTCCAAGAGATTCGATTAAGCCCCAAACTCTCTGCCAAGGAATGAAGAAGCGCAATAATGCGATGATGCTCAAGAAAAGAAGAGCGGATATGACCAGCCCGTAGGTCAGAGACAATTCAATGGATTCAGAAACTTGAGCAGCCCATTGACTACCAGTTGATGAACTCACGATTTCAAGAAGAACACTATGGAATCCAAGAGCAATCATCGTCACTAAACCCGTGATGGTAAGGAATCCTGCAGTATGACGCAAATGTCCGTTGAGAACGTTGTCCATCTGTTTGACGTATTCTGGATCTCTTTTGCAAGATTCGGGTAATCGGTAGGCATATTCGAGATAACGGATGACACCAAATCCAGATTCTTGGAACACCATAATCAAGACAGCAATAAGAATCAAGGACAGTTGTTCTGGCGTAACCAAGTCAAATCCAAAGATACCAATTGTTGGGTCGCTCACCTGTGTTTCGAGTGTTTTCAGATTCGCCCCCCAATCCCCTAACTGAGTCTTGATCAATGGGAATGTAAGGATTGCATGTATACCTAGGAAGAGAAGAGTAAATCCAATCGCCCAACCAATTGAGCGTCGAGATAGACCCCATATGCCACGTGTACCCATGATAACTGGTAAGAGATAGATAAAGAGGATAACAAGTGATAAAATCATCAATAATGGCCATTCAAGAGTTTTCAATTCGCCCTCAGAAGGAGCTCTGAAATCCAGTGAGAAGATCATTGATGGAACCCATGTCAAGAGAAGACGGCCAACCAAAGCAACCATGAGTAGAATAATGAATCCAAGTTTGATTCTCTGTTGAAGTTTTGGCGATTGGAAGGCCATCAATGCCATCGAACCACCGAGCAGAAGACCGAGAACAATAGGGACATAAAATCGAGCAAGTCCTTGCCTTCCTTCTCCAGTAATCCAATCCCCTATCGGGACTTCACCAACAAGCGATTCAAGTGTTTCAAAGACCATTGTATGGTCAATACTGTTGACAACATAGGTTGAGACGACCTCGAGATACATCCAGACAAGAGCAATGGTTGCTATCACTTGCAACGTGATAATTTGCCATTGCTTTCTCAACATTTTGAGATGAAGCGTACGTGGTCGTCCACCAAGAAGAGAAACGTCACTCTGAGGATCTACTTCACCTGCCATCTAGAATCCCCTCACTTGCATAATGGCTTGAGACAAATCCATGTCAGGCATCCAATCAATCACTTGTGCACCAGATCCTGCCAGAGTGGTCAATCGGTTTTGGCGCTCAAGTTTGAGAACTTCATACGACATACGAGGAATACGAGACACTAGGCGCTCAAAATCAATACTTGATGGAGACAATACGGTGACTTCATGGCCCCGTCCAACTAAGTCTCGAACCGCTGCAGGAACTGTACCGTCCCCTTCGCATGATGAGATGATGAACACAGGACTGCCTCGGCTAAATCGACCGCTAAGTGAATTTGTGACTGCCTGCAAAGGCATGCTTCCCTCGGGTTTAACTCCAGCAAGAGAACTGAGGATTTTGAAATACTGCTTATCTCCAGTATCTGGAGGAAGATATGACAAGCCATCGCCATAGATGCTCAATGCAACGCTGTCACGTCGTTTCAAGAAGAATGCTGCAAGGCTGGCTGCACTCACGGTTCCCATTTCGAGTGGATTCTTCAGAACGGTTCCGATTCGCGATACATCTCTTGAATCCAGCAAA
>JBMZTB010000008.1:0-41342 GCA_049623485.1 Candidatus Poseidoniaceae archaeon | reverse complement strand
CCTTTTGATGATTGTTTAATCACAACCGAAGTCTACGAAGGGACATCTTTGCTTGTTCATTTCCTACAGCAGGTCGATGTCTTGTTCGTAAAGGGGCTCTTGATTGCCTCTTTACCTTCCGAACCTTTCTCGTTTTGATGGGTATCTTTTGAGCCCTTTTGCCGACATGTCTGAGAGGATTGTGCTCACCTTTCTTCGGTGTAATATCAACACCTATGTTGTTTAATACACTATTTGCCACAGTGAGATGGGTTTGAGTAGTCCGAGCATCATTGACGATTCTCTTGGCTAGAGTTTCAAATGTGGAATGTGATTGGTGAGTTCGATTCAGTTCACGTTGGATCTGATTCTCGTCTTGTTGTTCATCCATTAGTGCTCTCAACATTGATTCATTGATTGCATCTTGCTTGCGCTCACTCATATGCATCCCATCCACTTGCGAAATTGGACTCTTTACATATCAATATTAGGGATGGGAAAGGGTTACACAAGACGATTTCTCTACTCTTCTTCCGAGAGCCGAGCATCTAATACAGCTTTGTAGGATTCCTCATCATCAAATTCGAGGATGATCGCCGAAATGTTTTCGCAGTCTTGACATTGGTACTGTTGTCCAGTCATGAATCCCATGTAAGGATAAATTCGTATGCTCATACAATACGGACATGCACGGAATGCCATGCTGGATGCTGGTCAAGTCAACTTAATACTCCTTGCATATTTTCATTGATGGATAGCATTAAACTCTGCTATGAACGAGTACCTCCATGGGTGAGGAGGAGACAACGGCCAAAGGTCGCATAGTCGCTATGTTCTTTCGTTTTCTCGCTCTTTTATTGATTGCAGGAGCATTGTACCTTTCGACTGAAGCAATTTTTATCATCATATTCCTTTTTGTTATTGTTGTTCCATTTGAAAAACTCTTTCCTCGACACAAGGGGCAAAAAATACGACGACCCAAATTGGACACAGATATTGGTTACGCTTTGGCTGCACCTTTACTTGGATTAGCCACTGGCCTTGTTGCCATTGTGATTGCAATTCTTAGTTTAGCATGGATTCCAGGTCTCTTAATTCGGCCGTATGTTGAACAAATTCCAGAACAGTACATGCCCATCATTGGCCTTCTTCTATTCGACTCACTAGTCTATTGGACCCATCGATTTTATCATGAAATTCCAGTCTTGTGGAAGTTTCATGCGATTCATCACTCAACTGAACATTTAGATTGGGCCAGTGGATTTCGAAGTCATCCTTTGGATGGAACCATCTTAGCACCTGCCTTCATATTCCTTCTCACCGCTGGATTCAGTCTAGAAATTACAGGAGCTCTTGCTGCAGCACAAGTAATCTTGGGATTGTTTTTACACGCCAACGTTCGGTGGAAGCTTCGTTGGTTGCACCGTTTGATCATCACTCCTGAGTTTCATCACTGGCATCATACGAACGAGAAGGATGCCATATGGACGAACTATTCCACATTCTTGCCCATTTGGGATCTGCTGTTCGGCACCTATTTCATGCCGAAGAATCGCCGTCCTATGTCCTATGGAGTCAACGAGGAAATCCCTGATGGTATTATTCGCCAATTGCGCTACCCTCTTCGTGAATGGAGAAACCCTCTCTGGTATCTTTTGCATCCATTTCAAAGCATCAAAAGGTCGTTCAAATTTGCCTTACTGATTGTAAAATCAATGTGGAAATCTGCGTTTCGTAAACGCGGAACAAAGCCATGGGATGTGTATCCTAAATCAGAGTTGAACGAACTTCATTAATTGTTTAATTAAGGTATGTTGCTCTAATTTTGAAACAAGTAAGGTATTGAAACAACCTGCAATATTCTTCACAAGTTCAACAACTGGATGATATTGGTGTGTGAGACTTAGGTCGAGCGAATCCTTAATTGAAACCCGACCCAGCATCGAATAATGAAGCAACCTCTCGCAGTTCTGCTCGTGTTTGTGTTTTTGTCAACACCACTCGCTGGATGTTTTGCAGAAGACGCTGAAACAACCATAGAAGCTGTAGAATCGGTGTGGAACTTCGAGAAGAATGAGTTGACATGGTATCACTACGCAGATGCAGTGGATGCGTGGGGAAATGATACCGTTGCTCTTGAAGGAAGAAACCTCCCATATCCTGCTGAGGGAACGTACTATGGTATTGGAATGTCAACATTCGAGCCAACCATGGGCATCACTCAAACAGACATGATGGTCATGAGTTCTTACGGAAACGGGCCAGCAGGTTCCACTGCCATTATTTCCTGTGATCTCATTGGTATGTACGAAGTCTTGGATTACAGTTGTGAGAACGTCTATGATCCATTCCTTCCTATTGCAAATTCAAATGATCCCTACATCTATGTTGATCCTTGGACAAGTCGAATCATGAAGTTCGATATGCATGCACTGCTTGGAATGACCGTTGAATGGTCTGATGACGAAGGTGCAAGTTGGCAAGGGCCGAGTATCGCCACACAAGTGTATTCTGTTCAAGATCACCAAACAATTGCAAGCAGCAATATGCCTGCAGCATTGTATGAAACAACATGGATGTTCTGCATCAATGGAAACGCCCCTCATCCCCTCTGTTCATCAAGCCAAGATGGTGGAGCGACATGGGGTCCAGAAACATCTGGAGCTCCTGTCACATGCTCTTCAGGTGGCCTTAGTGCCCATCTCGTTGGAAGCATTGATGGGAATTTCTATCGTGGAAATAAAGGCTGTACAGGTGAAGGTTATTCCATCTTCAGGACAACCAATGCAGGACTCTCGTGGACTGAGCATGTCTTGCCGACATCCGTAACTGGAACTGCTGATACATGGAATGCAGAAGAAGCACAAGTCGAAGTTGATAGTGAAGGAAACGTACATGCAATGTGGATGGGTCTTGATAATATGCCATACTGGTCCTATTCCATCGATCAAGGGGACACATGGTCAAATGCAACCATGATTGCCCCTCCGATCAATCTCTCAGGAACTGGATTCCCTGTTGTTGTTGCTGGTGATCCAGGTACAGTTGCATTCGGATATGTAGGTGAAACTGAAGGCGATGAAGAGACATGGAATGCATATCTCACATATGCAACAGATGCCTTCAATGAAACACCTCTGTTCACAACGGTTCAACTCAATAAGGTTGGAGACCCAATTGATGAGGAACCTGATTGCGGATACAATCGGTGTGGTGGATTAGGTGATTTCCTTGATATCCGAGTCGATCAATATGGAAGGACATGGTTCTCTCTATCGCATAATCTAGCAGATATCGGCATCTTTGGAACGATCAATTTGGGGCCAAGTCTTCGTGGCGATACCATCACAATGATGGATACAATGCCTGCTGGTGGAATGAGCACACTTTGATGTTCCTCATCAAAATAATTGAGTTTGATAGCCAGCTTTTTTAGTTTGAGAAGTTGAATTTAAACTCCACAAGAGTTCTGCAACAGCCCACTTAGCCGATTCTACAGCTGCTTCAATGGTTCCAACAGGTTCACTCCAAGCATCACCAGCGAAAGTGATGCGTTCTATTTCTGCTTGTTTAGGTGTGTTCTTTGGACGAGCATATCTCCATCGATGCGCATGAATGGATGAACCTACAAACCAATCTTTCGATTCGGTGTCAAGTTGTGGCATGATTTCTTCTAAGACTCGTTTCGTGATTGAATCACGCGTTTCCTCAAGATATTTATCTGACCATGTTGAGGACATTTGTAGAATGATGTGATTGGATAAATGATCATCAATACCGCGTCGAATTATTTCTATAGAAGAGTCTCTAAAAAGAACTAAAGAATCAGGTGCAGGTTCCGAATTTGTCAAAATCAGTGTCCATGATGAATGGTATGGGTGTCGACTCCATTCATCAGGTAACTTATCAGGAATAAGTTCGTAACATTGAGGAATCGGACAGGTTACGATTAATGCATCTGCTTTCCAGACTGTTCCCCTTTCATCTTCAACATGAACATGATGTTCTTGATGGACAATTCGTGTAGCTTTTGTATCACATAGAACCTCTATTCCATCGAGCCATTCCTGTATTTGTTGATCTGCGTTCTTCGTTCTTTCACATTCTTCTTGTTCAAAGGAATTCCAAATTTCTCCATTCCCGTGATTGTAGATTCCTTCAGGGCGTGTTTTGGTTGAGGACCTTCCCCCTGGAATTGTTCCTTTGTCAATAACAAGCACATCGTATCCATATGACTTGAGTAAGAAGGCGGCAAACGCTCCGGCGAAACCTGCTCCTATGATGATGAATGGGTGTGTTTGATCGCTTGGTTTTCGAGTAACATGTTGTTCGTATTTTCCTAAATCAAGACGTGATTTGTGTGTTTCAAGATCTCTTTTACGAACAATTCCCATGACAGGCATTGGAGGATAAAATGCTCTATCGAACAGCCCGTGACACCATTGTATTCCAGCTATTGAAGAAGGATCACGACCATCAAGTGCAAATTTATCATTAAGATGTTGCCCAATCGTAAGAGACTGCTGAAGGTCCTTCGTCCAGAGTGGGGTGGCTTTGCCCCAAGTCATTCTCAGATTGTTATGAAGTTCTCCATGTCGATACAACGATGTTTGACATAAATTCCATAATGAACTTGGGCTTTGACTGTGTTCAAATTGTTTCGTAGTCAGGACTACGGTCCGAACATCGCTTTCAGTATCTCTCCATGAGTCCCTAGCCCATTGAGGTAGATTATGGGTTCCATAAGGTTCAGGAGAGGAAAAACAATGATGCCATGCATGTTCTCTAAAAATTAAGAGCTCATCTAGGAATTTATCAGCTGATTTGGTTCCGAATGCTGCCGCTTCTCTTGCCATTTTCATCACTGAAATTGTCCCATAGTGAATCGCTGATGATAAGCGAGATACACCGTCTGCATCTTCAGCTTTGTTTCTTCTCCGAGCATATCCTGAAATTCCAGTCTTCTTGAATTCATCCCATCGACTCAATGCAGCATATTGGCCACCCTTTTCTCTCCAAACAGGCAATACCGAGGCATCTATGTTGCATTTCTTAAGGAGATTAAACCGCTGTTTCATCGGTCGAATTTCCGAATCAATATCTACTGGTTCAAATGGAAGTATCCCTGTCCATGATTGATTTTTCATTTCTAACTTAGGCCAAAGGCGATTGATTCTTGCTTTGCGTAATCGTTTCGTAGCATCTCTGTACTTGAATGGGCGATCAACTGATTTTCCAAAAACTGGCATAGGAACTACGCAGTGGCAATCGATTTCAAGAACTGCACATGCTGCATTTTGAGCAACATGTTTGACCCAATCTTTCCATGGAGGTAGAGGAAAAAGATCGGTAACAATGAGGCTGGCTTGTCTTGATAATTCCTTCATAACACTTTGACGATTTCCTTTCCTTGCAACATGTAGGTAGTAGTCTACTCCAATTTTCTTAGATCCATCATGGATATCGACAGAAGCATCCAGTATCATATTATGATGGCGAAGTGAAGCGTGTGGATATCTCTCGTCAATTCCCTGATAAATGAAGATTGGAAGATTCATATCATGTGCAATAATTCGAGCAGCATCAATGGCAGGGTTTTCTTCTGTTCGCAGTGATGATTTGAGCCAGACGACGACAGGACCAGATGTACCAATATCCTGAGCGTTGACACGTCTGCAACGTTCGGAAAGATACTCTGGCAAGCCGAACATAGGTTTTGATTCCAGACTTTACTCATATACTCCTGTTTGAATTCTAATTTGGAAAAGTATCAATACTTTCATTGTTAGGCGTCGTTATGGAACAAAAAACATTTCTCGTAACTGGTGCTTCGAAAGGTATTGGGTTGCAATTATCACTCAGTTTGGCTGAATCTGGATTTAGTGTTATTTTACTTGCTCGAGACACCAATCTACTGGAAGAATCGACAGAACAAGTGAGATCAATTTCTCCAGCGTCTTCTTCAATTATTTGTGATTTATCTGATAACAATTCGATTGATGATGCAATTTTATTGTTGAAAAGGGATCATAAGAAACTCGACGGCATTATACACAACGCAGGAATGATTTCACCAATAATGCCGATGAGCAAGGCGCCAAGTGATGCATGGGCCGAAAACATACAGGTGAATCTCATAGGTGTTCAACGACTCACTCAAGGGGTTTATTCATTGATGAAAGCCTCTACTCGATGCAGAGTTACTACGATATCTAGTGGTGCTTCATTACGTCCGATTGAATCATGGTCATCGTATTGTGTTGCTAAAGCAGGTCAGGATATGTGGGCAAGATGTTTAGCGGAGGAAGGAAAAAGACACGGTATTAGCGCCATTTCAATTGCCCCAGGAATTGTTGATACTGATATGCAGAAAGAGATCCGTTCTGCAGATTCACAGAATTTCCCGTCGCTTTCTTCCTTTGTTGGATACTTCGAAAATGGGGATTTGAGTCGCCCATCAGATGTTGCAAAGAAATTGCTTCCATTGATTACAACTCATACATTTGAGCAATCCGGACAACGGTTTGATGTTCGAGAACTCTAAAATTCAAGAATTGAAAACCCAACTGTCTTAAGCCACCACCTATGCGGATTATTCATGCCAGGAACTGACAGAGTCGAAATTCGAACCCTAAAAGTAGGACGTTTTTGTGTCGTTGATGAAGAAGCCTACAAAATCTTGAGTATCTCAAAATCCAAGCCAGGAAAACACGGATCTGCTAAAGCACGTCTCTCTCTTGAAAGTATATTCACTGGTAAGAAAATTTCACACGTTGGAACTGTAACCGATTCCATCAATGTACCAATGATCGAAAAGGGAACTGCAATGGTCACCCACATAGACAATGGGGAAGTTCATGCAATGAATATGCGTGACCACTCAATGATGATTCTTCCACTTCCAGGGGAAGGTATGAACATTGAAGCTGGAAAAGAAATCATGTGGCAAGAAGCCCTTGGTCGTTACATCATCATTCGTGATCATTGATCTCTCAGAGATTCTGCAGCAGATATCACCATCTCTTCATGAGATTTTGAAACCCATCCAGTTTTGTTCTTTGTGTTTGAACAGTCGTAGTAACTCGTGGTTCCTAGTCCACTTGTTATGAGACGTGCTTCCTTGATGAAGAGAGCCATAAATCGAACAATGAAATTTGGTAGTGTTCTTGTCGTGACCTTCCAACCTTTTGTCTTCAGAATACGGGCAATTTGAGGCATTGTAATCGGTGTTGATGACATCATCAACCGTTCCCCTACAAGATGTTCGTTCTCTAACGCTTCGGCATGCATCCAAGCAACATCTCTCACATCGACTGGTGCAAAACTAATCTTTGGGAAACCTGGGTATGAACTGCTGATAATGGATTCAATAATTCTCAAAGAGGTTCCTGAAGAACCACTGTGTAACGGTCCAAAAATGACATTCGGATTGACAGTTGTTAGTTGAGCATCTGTGTGTTCTTCTATAAATTTCCAAGCGGCTTTTTCTGCAAGCGTCTTACTTTTGGTATAGGCAGAAACATTCTGTTCGATATCTGTCCAATCTTCGTGGGTATAGGTCTGATTCTTTTTTGTTGGGGTTGCGCCTGAGATGGCTGCAGTAGAGGATGTAATAACGAATTTGCGTATTCCAGAATTGTAAGCATGGGTTAGGACTCTCACGGTGCCTTCTCTTGCTGGTCTAATGAGCACTTGTTCATCTTTGGGCTCTTGAGCAGAAAATGGTGATGCTGTGTGAATAACAGCATCGATTCCTTGCATTGCATCCTGCCAACCCTCGTCTGAAAGAAGGTCAGTAGTGCATAATTCAAAACGGTCGCCTGCATCAAAATCCTTTTTGATCGTTTCAAATTTTTCTTGTTTTGAACGTGTTGTCCCACGAACAAAGTACCCTCTTGTTAGGAACTCGCTTGTTACTTGACGTCCAAGAAACCCAGTGCATCCAGTAACAAGAACTCGTTGAATTGATTCGCTCATGAACAGCCCAGTTGTTATCTTTGGTTTGAAATTTTGTAACTTACTGTAATTGAGCAGTTTGAGCCAATATGTAGGGTGGCTTTTGATAAACCCATTCACATTAGGTATATTTGGGGATACCATGAGTGAAGTAATCGACTCTGTAAAAATAAATTCAACTATCGATGTCTCAAAAGGATCTGATGCAGATGAAGAAAAGGCATTGCAAGGATGGTATTTCTTTGATTGGGCAAATCAAGCATATGCTCTTACTGTAATGACTGTCATAGCTCCAGCCTTGATGGCAAATCTGTACAACAAGGCAACAGGTACCCAGTCTGGTGACACTTTCTATGCTACTGTACTGACACTATCCATGCTCTTTGTTGTTGCAACTGCACCCGCATTGGGTGTGATTGCGGATAAAATGCCGATCAAGAAGAAATTACTCAAGTGGTACACTGTAGCCGGTATTGCCTTTACCGCCCTTATGGGTGCTGCACCATATTTTGGTTCAGATGGTTATATCGTCCTTGCGGTAATGTTTACGATTGGTACAATTGGATTTACTGGTGGTAACGTCATCTATTATTCCTTCATGCCTTATCTCGGGAAGAGAGAAGATCAGGATAAGGTCTCTACATGGGGCTACATGTATGGTTTCATGGGAGGCTCTATGCTTCTCATTTTCCATCTTATTGTTCTTCTTGGGCTCACCTGGGACACTGATTTCAAACTCGCTGTTATCTTTGTAACCTCATCCCTTTGGTGGTGGGGCTTTGGTGCACTCATCTTCCAGTGGACTCCTGAACCAGAAATTGCAGAGCATGTCGAATGGAAGAGCTTTGGTAAGAATAACTTCCAGCGTATGCTTGGTGCAACAAAGGTTGCGTACAGCCAAGTATTTACAACTGCAAAGGAAATTCGTAAATTTAAGGTCTTGGCCTTCTTCTTGATTGCTTACCTCCTGTTCTATGATGGTGTAAACACCATTGCAAGTATGGCAAGTGCATTTGGTGAATCGATTCTCCGTTTGGATCCAAGTATGAACGTCATCTTGCTTCTAACGGTAAACGTCGTAGCAGTACCTATGACATTTGTATTCGGGAAACTTGCAGAGAAGAAGGGTACCAAATTCGCTTTGATGCTGGCACTTCTCATCTATTGTGCTGTATCGGTTACTGCTGCTGGATTTGCTCCACTTGAACTCGAAGGAGAAGAAGACGCTTCTCGCTATGATTTCCAATTTGAGTGGGATGACAATCCTGATGGTGACAACACAACGGATGACGGAGTGTATGTGCTAACAACATTGTATGACCGAGGATATGAAGGATGGATTGCAGAAGACTCTGCTGGAGATGCTGAGTTTAGAGATGCATTCCAAGAAAATTTCCCTGAAACAGATTACAGTGTTGAAGCATCTGGTTCAAGCACAATGGGCAAGGGACTTCTTGTCTGTCTCTTCATCTTAGCCGTTGTTGCAATTTTGGGTACTGGAATCATGTTCATACAAAGAGCAAAGTTGGGCATAATGGGCGTCTTTGCTGCCTTCTTACTTGTTGGAGTCGGAATCTTTGGTGCATCTTTCTTAGCGGAACAAGCTACTGAAGACGAGGATGAGATTAAGACCATCTCGGAAGACCAGGCTGTGGCATTACAAGCCGCATTTAATGGAACAAGCGATCACCGTTTCTCAATTATTATCATCGGTGGAAATGAATCAATCGCCGGAGCCTCAGAAGTAGGAGATACGCACCCGACTCAAGTCGAGCAAGGCGGTATGATTGACGGGTGGGCTAAATTGATGCGGGATTATGTTTGGGAACCTCTCGGATTAGGTGTTTCTATGCAATGGATTATTCTTGGTCTGTTTGTTGGATGTGCAATGGGATCTGCTGGTGCTCAAGCACGGTCGATGTTCTCTCAACTGACACCTAAGTCTCGTGCTTCGGAATTCTTTGGATTCTTTGGATTCTTAGGTAAATCAGCTGCAATGATTGGTACAGCATTGTATGCTGTTGCTAGTACAACCTTCGATAGTCGTGTTGCTATTCTCAGCATTACCTTGGTGATTCTTGCTGGTACCTACTTGACAAGTCGTGTGGATCTTGAAGAGGGTATCCGAGTTGCTGAAGAAGAAGATGCCCGAGCCTTTGGCTTACTGAATGATGCAGAATCTGGCGAGTAATACTGTTGAAGGTAATTCCCGCTGAAAAGCGAGATGAGTTCAAATCAGCAGAATTGAATCTATTCTGAAACGATGTTCAGGATTCTTCGATATGATATACGTAGGTTGGTAATCCACTCTCATTGGCCATTTCTGCAACAATCTTCGTCCATTTACTTGTCTTACTTTCGAATGCGAGTACGTGAGTCGCAGCATCAAGAAGTTTGTCTGTTAAATCAGTAGGGGCTTCGCCTCGGCCTGAATCTTCAAGGCCTGGACGTGGTTTTGCCCACATTTCTGAAAAGACAACAAATGGAATGTTGTTGTTGTTTGCCCAGCGCTCTGCTAGATAATCAACGCCACTTGCGCCTCCAACAATCACGATGTCTGGATAACCTTCAAGTTCAATCCACTGATCAAGAATTTCCTCGATTACTGAATAGTCATAATATCGACTTGAACCCACCACAACCAGATTGATTATCCGTCCATCGTTGTTCAAATCTTTTCCACCTAGCCGGGCGAGTTCATTGGCCCCTGTCTTTCCGCTCATGTTCTGCCATCACCATTGAAAGGAATAAACCCTCTTACCCATTGTTTTTCAGCCAAATAAGGGGAATTGTATTCAAGTGCCCGCGTTACCAGAGGACTAGAGGGGGATTCCATGGCTGCTGAAAATGAACTAAAAGAAAGTTCGACAGTACAACGGTCAGCCTACAGGCAACCCGTTACAGCAAAGGGACTCAAAGCCATTGAAGATGGAACTTTGACCTGGCTTGATGATGAGATGTACAACAATCTCAATACTGGTGTTCTTGAACAATACTTGGAAGAGAAAAACCTCGAAGAATCGTTCGAAGTATCGCATTGGTCCTCTCCAAAAGTATTGCTTGGTATTGCAATTGGTGCCGTATTTTCTGGTGTCACTGCATATATTGGTCTCAAACTTGGATTGGCAATTTCTGCCGCTTGGTACATTGCATACCTTCTAGGAATGGCACTCAAATGGTCTCCTTCGGAAGTCAACATTGCCACTTCAGCCACAACTGGTGCAACACACGCCTCTACTGGGTTCATCTTCACCTTCCCTGCAATCTTCCTATTGGCATCAAAAGCACAGTATTCGTTGGCCGACGGGCCTTTGATCACGTTAGAGGATGGTGAAGCCTTTAGGTTGGCCTTTATTGCTATTGTAGCTTCAATGTTCGCAGGTTTCTTGGGCGTGATGTACTTCATTATTTTCAGACGTGTGTGGCTTGTTGAAGATCCGTTGCCGTTACCTGGATTTGAAGCGACACTCAAGATGTTGGACATTGCTTCTGATGTAAATACTGGCGCAGTTGAACACGCTCGTGAGTCTTTGAAAACCATCGGTTTATGGACGGGTGTGACAATGATTGGAATGTTCCTCATTGAATATCCTCTCATCTGGTTATCTGACAAGAAACTGTCTGTTATGGACTATCTCGCAGAAACTCTGCACATAGGCGATGTTGGCCTTGCATCATTTTACAGTGCGGGCAAAATTCACCAGCCATCTGGAATTTATGAAGACGGTTCATCCAAGAAATACACACAATGGTCGGAAGATAGTGCATGGAATCCGTTTGCTTACACCTATGTCGGTGTTGCATTAACTCCATCGATGTTCGCAATTGGTTGGTTCATGAAGACTCGTGTAGCGTTCCTTGTCAATCTTGGAACTCTTGTTGGTTGGTTCTTTTTGGTACCTCTTGCAGTATTCAGTAATTTCCCAGTATACGACGCAACCTTACAGGCAAATGTGCCAATCCAAGACTATGCAGCAGATGGAGGCCAGGCCCTTCAAATGATTGCGTTCTCCAAGACTGTTCGAACCATCGCAATTGGTTCAATTGTTGGAGGTGGTATGTTCGGACTTGCAAAGATGTGGAGGACGTTTGCTAACATCTTCAAGGACATTGGATCTGCCTTCAAAGGAGAAGGTTCTCAAGAATACATGGAAGGCAAGGGTTGGTATGAATGGCCTCTTATGCACATTCCAATATTCATGGGATTGACATTCCTTTCGATGATCCTCATCTTCTGGGTTGGTGGTTTCCCGATTGCTGCAGCGTTTATCTTCGCTACTGTGCTTATTCTTACCACCTTCCTTTTGGGTGCTATCGCAGTTCGTGTTATGGGTGAAACAGGTATTGAACCCGTTTCGGGAACATCTTTCATCGTCCTATTGATGCTCCTCGGTTTGTTCTTGAATTTTGATAGTGCACTTGGTTTGTCAAAGCAAGACGCTGTTCTTCTCGGATTGGTTGGAACCACAGTGTTTGGTTCAGCGATTTCTATGTCGGGAACAGTCATTGGAGATTACAAGAACAGTTTGTACATTGGTAATCGGCCATACCACATTTCCAAGGGTAACATCATGGGTGTTGTTCCTGGGGCAATCATTGGAGCTGCAGTTGCAATCTTCCTATCGATTCAACTTGCAGAAGGTCGAATTGATTTGATTGCACCTCAAGCAAACGCTTTCGCTACATTCTCGGTCATTTTTGCAGAAGGTCAAGGCGATTTGACACTTCTTGCAATCGGATTCCTTTTGGGAATGTTCGTTGAGTGGGTCACTGGAATGGGAACTTCCTTTGGGTTGGGTATGTATCTCGATGTACCCCACACACTTCCAATGCTGATTGGTGGATACAGCCGAGACAAGTGGGAAGAGCGAAAACTCAAGCCTAAAATTGAAGCCATTAAAGAAGAAGAAGGAGCAACTGCTGCTGAAAAGAAGCGTGCGCTCATTCTGCTAAGCACCTTCATGGTCGCTGCTGGATTGTTAACTGGGGAAGCATTCTTCGGCACAGAATCAAGTATCCTTTCGTTCATTGATACGCTCGTACCAAATCCCAATAGTTCTGGATGGTACATCGGACGTATGGCTGGTTTCATTGGATTAAACGTCGGAATTGGATATGGAATCTATGCTCTCTTTAAGCGGGCAGGCGTTATCGGTGGAAGCCCAGTAATGGATGCTGAGTTAGTTAACGAGTCGTGAACCAGATGAGTGGGTCAAACGTCCCATCGTTTGTTTGGGTTGTATTGGGAGTCGCAATTTTTGGTGTTTCAAGTGCAGGAGCTATCTTCACACACGTTGATCAAATTCCTCCTCTTTTACGAGCTTCATGGAGATTACAACTCACAGCATTATTGCTTGCACCACTCGCCTTTTGGCAATGGTTCAGTACCGAGTCAGTGGTTCGTAAGAGAGTCTTAGAACCGAGAAGTTTGCTAATACTCATTGGAAGCGGTTTCTTTCTTGCCCTCCACTTCGGGTTTTGGGTTACTTCATTAGATCATACATCACTTACACATTCTCTTCTGTTTGTTACTGCTCATCCACTTGTTATTCTTATTGGTATGTTCTTCTTTGTTCGAAAACCAAGCCGAATGGAACTGATCGGTGGCATTGCCGCTTTTACAGGTGCAGGGATCTCATTACTGGATGCAGGGGATGTTCAAGGAGAGCAGTCAGTTACGTTCTTTGGAGACCAATTGGCCTTCTTTGGAGCAGTGTTCGTTGTAGGCTACATTGTTTGTGGTCGCATATTACGAGAATGGATGCCATTGTTCATCTATGCCTTCCCTGTAACCTTGATTGGAGGGCTATTGCTTATTCCTGCATCCGTTCTCCTGGAAGGGGAGTTTAGTTCATTTGGAGCATTTGGATATTTCACACACTCAACACTTGGGTGGTTTTTGCTTCTCGCTTTCATTGCGGGCATTCTTGGCCATACTGGACTAAATTACTGTTTGAAGTACATCTCTCCACTTCTCATATCCATTAGTGTAACTCTTGAACCAGTCATTGGCTCGATCATTGGATGGCTATTCTTCTCCACCGGTGTTCCTGGATTATGGACGTGGGTGGGTGGACCCATTCTGTTGCTTGGAATCGTATCGATAATCTATGGTGAACACCTCTCCTCTCAAACAGCCTTTCATAGAGAAGATGAACAAGGAGCGGGTATATGATGGCTAAAAAATGGGTCTTGTTAACAAACGATGATGGAATTGAAGCGCCAGGGTTTGAACTCTTAGTAAAGTCTCTTAATCAACGAGGGATTCCAATAATCGCCTTTGCTCCATCTGAGAACAAATCTGCCTGCAGCATGCAGATTAACCTCGGTAAATCAATTGATTTGCATAATAGAAACGATCTGATAACTTATTGGAACTTAGACAGTTCTGTAGGCTGCCATCTCTTTTCTCTAGATGGTACGCCATGTGATACAATGATTGTCGCACTTGATGGAGGTCTCGAAAAGGTGCTCCCTGGAATTGTCCCTTCTTTGGTCGTCTCAGGTGTAAATTTAGGTCCAAACCTTTCCCAAGATTCCTGTCATAGCGGAACAATAGGTGCTGCAAGAGAAGCAGGATTGTATGGAATGCCGGCAATTGCTTGTTCCTTTACATCCTTCGAACTTGAAGGAATGGAAAGAGGCGTAGAAGGCTCAGTTCAATTGGTTGAACGTGCTCTTGAGGTTCTTCCTATGGTTCCAGAAAATCTCTGTAGACCACATATTGATGCGGATGCTTTTCACGTTTCAAAATGGCCGAATTATTCAGGTCCAAGAGAAAGTGAGGATGCGATGAAGATGCTTCTGCATGCTTTTCAAAATGGTGAACTGATGATCAACATCAATGTCCCTCCAACATGGAATAGTAAATTCCAAACAACCCGATTAGGCATGCGCTGGTACAGAGATGCAGTGCAATTTGGGGCTGAAGATCTTGACGGTACAGTCGAGGCACGATTTACAATAGGTGCTGCATATATCGATACTGAACAAGTTCTCAAAGGAGATTGTGATTCCGTTGCAGAACACTTTGCAAGCATATCCTCACTAGCGAATTGGCCACAAACTCATCCTCTAGCTCTGGACGATGAATTGCTCTCACACGCACTCAAACAAGGCACAGATGGATTCCCGTTGTGGCTTAAAGATTAAGTTCAACATTTTCATCCAATAAGAAATGACATAATCCAATTGCAAGATGTCCTTGAAGCCATGTAGTTCCGAGAGATCTTGGAATTCCATGATCAATCTCGAGTGGAAGGTCATCCGAAAGTAAAAAGGCAATATTCATTGAGTTAGGATTTGATTCCAATGGGATGTGTGCCTCTTTGGCCCATAACCTGTCTGCATGAGCATCAAGACGAATCAGGTGAACATCCTCCCATTCATTGAGTGTACGTTCTAACGCTCCACCGCCATCATATACCCCAGGGCTTCTTTCAACCCATTGGCCAATCGCAGGCATAGGTTCCTTGATCGATTTGGCAATCAATCCAGCAACACTTCGTTCTTCAGCATGAAAACCTTTCAATTCCGAACCAACAAATTTCAGGCGGCGATGTGGGCCTGGTCCTCCTTGAAGATGAAGAATCACTACAACATCTTCCCTGATTCCATGCGATGTTAACAATCCAGCCATCAATCCACGGATGAGGACATCCATCCTTCCAGCACCTCCTGCTAAATCATTGAGTGGAAGTTTTCCTTTACTCATGGCACGATGCCCAACGAGTGCAAAATATCGCACCTTAATCTCCTCGTTCAATGATGGTTCGTAGAGCGTCACAAAGGTCATTATCATTGTTTAATACAAAGTGACTGCCCTGCTTATCAACGAGATATCCTCTCGGTTTTGTAGAGTCATTGAGATCTTCTAATCGATTTGCAACAACAGCCGTCATACCTGAATGTTCAATTTGGGCAACAGCTCGATGAATAAGATCGCGTTGCTTAACTCCAGATTCAAGTTTGAATCCAATTCTAGTCGCACCTAGCGTTTTGGATTTCAATTCGAAAATATGCTTGTCTCCTTCGACAAGTGTAATTTCGAGTGGTCCTTGCTGACTTGCAAGTTTCCCATTTGCAGGATGTTCAACAACGTAGTCCAGTACCGCTGCTGTATGAACCCAAGCATCAATTTCATCGTTGGCAATGGCCATCAATTCTTTGAGCATTGTTTGCGGTTGAGGGGCTTGAATGCATAGAGGCAACCATTCAGGCTTTTTTACGGTGGTTTTTCCAACAACACATGTAATGTCATGACCATGCCTATACATATCGTCTGCGATCTGATAGCCAGTCTTTCCAGAACTTGTGTTTTGAATCCCACGGATGTCATCAATAGGAGAATATGTCCCTCCTAAGGTGACTACGATACTTTTTCGATTCTGTTTATGGGAATTGATGCCATGTGCAAACCTCGCAACAATATGTTCATGATCAGGAGTTTTCCTTTTCCCTTCTTCTAAATCTCCCCACATGACATCGATACCGTCCTCTCTAAGGCGATCTACGATGTCATCTGTCACTGGGTCGGAGGCTAAGTCTCCATGCATACTCGGTACCATCAACACGTGCGTATTACGTGAGCGAGCAGCGCTGAGTGCCATTAGAAGAGGCCCTTGTTGCATTCCATGGAGATGAGCAGCAATTGTGTTTCTTGTTGCAGGAGCAACAAGGATTGCATCAGCATCTTCAAGTTGCTTCATATCGCCATCCCAATCTGTAATCACCTCGCATTGGCTCGCCCATTCGACAGCCAATGGAGTAATCACCCGTTGAGCAGACTCTGTCATAATGACCAGCAGTTCTGCACCATGTCGACGCAATTCGCGAAGGAGCCGTACTGTATCAACAGCGGCAATGCCTCCTGTAACACCAACGATGATTCGATGTCCTGAAAGACTAGAGCCTTTCATTTCAACACCGGTATCTCCCACGGTCATGTACCTGCGAGAGGCTTGTCTATCATGACTTCTTCGTTCGACACAAGCATTCTTGATTGGTGACCTACAGCACTTGATATGGCAGGTGACCGAAGTGGGGACATTGTTCTCGCAGGTTCAGGTGGTCAACAAGCCTCGATGACACTTTCGACATTGTTTGACCAAACTCATCGCAGTACATCATTAGTCTTGGCCATTGATAGTCTAATCATCGTTCTCATAGCTTGGGATATCGCAGGTGTATCGCAACCATTCTTGGGCAGATTATCGATGCTTATTTGGGCCATTCCTCTGTTCGCAACAACTTCAACTTGGTTTTCCTATCGCTCTCGAAGAACATGGGCATACTGGCCAGGTGCAATTATTTTGACGCTTGCATCCTTACTGTTTTTCCTGTTGTTCATTCTGAATCTTTATTATGTGATTTTAGGATCTGTAGGTTCAATTCTCTTCCTGTTGATTATGGGTTATGCATCGTACAGTTCATTCAACAGAATGCGTTACCATTTTTCACCATTATACAAGCAGGGCTATCATACATTTGTCCCTACTCCTGAGGCCAATTTGATGGATGGAGAGATGCTTGCAGCATGCCCTAACTGTATGGCAGTTCTTGCCATCCGTCCAGATCTTCTTTCTCCTGCAGACACCTGTCCACACTGCAATAATCCACTTGTAAGTAGAGACCTTGCATCTCGTCATGGTTGGGAAGAAGAATAAATCAATTACTAAACAAGTTGTCAAGTTCTTCTTTCTTGCTTCGTTCTTCGAAAAGAGCATTTATGATTTTAAAGACACCAGTTGGCGATTCATGATCCATATTAAATTCGCCTTTTGCAATGACAGAAGTTCCATTCATGGCAGAAATATTCATGATTTCATTATTGTTTTGTTTACTGATTGTGAACACTAAATGAATTCCATCTTCGTTCGAATCGTCAAAATAGACGATGCCGTCGCAAGGAGGTTCAGATTCTAGTATTTTCATAACATCCATTGTTGACTTTAATTTCCATGTTTCTCGATGATCATTAATCACTGATCTTGCAATAATCGGCTCGCTTCCAAAGATTTTTTTATTTGCTTTGTAGCTTTCTTCAAATGTAGAAATAATATTTTCAATTTCTCCACGATCAAATCGCTTCCACATACGATAGCCTCTAATGGCAATCACGAGGATAATGAACAGTGCAAAAAAGTAGTTTTCATTCATACCAATCATTCAAAGTTCTCTATCTCCATCCATTTCTGGATAAGTTCTGGTAAAATCTCTCCAGCTTTTCCTTGATGAAATTCATCAAAGAGGTAAGAGTTTAATGGTGGGTCTAGATTGATGCCAATGCAATATGACCCTTGTTGTTTGGCTGATGCAAGGTAACCCGCAGCAGGGTACACTTGACCACTTGTTCCGATAGCAATGAACACATCACATTGATTCACGGCATTATCAATTTCAGCCATTTGCATTGGCGTTTCATGAAACCAAACGATGTGAGGGCGCATCATTGGATTGCTACATAGAGGACATGACACGAAGGACGTGCCTAGATCGTCTGGTTCCATCATGATGTCAACATGATGACACTCTTCGCAACGTAGTTTCTCGAGTTCACCATGGATGTGAATCAAATTCTTTGAACCAGCACGTTCATGGAGGTTGTCTACATTTTGAGTGACAAGAAGCATATCATTGAGATATTCTTCCAGCGTTGTAAGTGCAGTATGTCCTGGATTTGGTTCAACTTCAGACAATTGTCGTCTTCGTTCTTGATAAAAATTCCATACAAGTTGAGGATCTCGTTCCCAACCCATCGGTGTTGCAACATCTTCAATTCTATGTTCTTCCCACAAACCATCTGATGCTCTGAAAGTTCGAATACCAGATTCTGCGCTGATTCCCGCACCAGTTAGGATGACCACTTTGGTCTCTTTCGTCCACATAGGAATCTACTTCCAATCGTTTTTTTGTTCAAAACTGTATTCTTCAACGACTGTCTCTTGAGGTTGGGGGATGTATTGCTGAGGCTGGCTAATCATCTGTTGTGGCTGGTTGTTCATCATCTGACCAGCCATTTGTTGTTGAACAACCTGTCCTTGTACAGGCATTAGAGTGCCATCAGGTTGGATCATGACCACCTGGGGTTTTCGCTTTCCAGTTACGAGCCCTACAATCAGCAAAATCAATCCAATGAAACAACAACCACAACTTGCGATTGAAATCAATCCATCGGTACCTACATCGTTTGCATCAGCGATGATAACATCGCCTTGGGAGTCTATTTCGTATGAACCAGTCTCCTCTATTAGTGCATCTCCTAAGTATGTGTATTCAGACGTGTCATAGAGATCACCGCTCGAGCAATCTCTATCAAAATACTCGTATAATTCATTAGAAATTGATATCTCAAATTGATTGCAGTCTACATCTCCAATCGCATAAACATAAATGACAAAGGAGTCGCCTTCGGAAAACTGGAATGTATTGCCATTTTCTGAAGTATCATGCATTATGTTCGATGAATTTGGTTTGAAATCCATTGCGGAAAAAAATGTAACAGCCGCAACGATAAGGCAGATGACAGAGAGGATACTGCCACTAATGACTAAGCCTTTTTTCATTTAGACCACAATCATGTCGAAGCAAGTGTGAGGTTCTTCCACATCTCTTCTGGAACTTCCATAGCGAGTCTGAGTCCACCCATTGCACCGAGTCTGACAGGATCATCGACAACGTGTACGTTGACATCGCCCATATCTGAGAGTCGGCGTTCGATGAGAGCACCAAGTCCACGAATTCCAGAACCGCCACCTGCGAGAACCATGTTTCGACGGAATTCATCGTGATATTCAGGATTTGAGTCAGCGATGAGTTTCTTGACGTTCTCGACAATTGGTTCAACAATTGATTCGCAAGCACGTTGCATGCAATCTGTGATATCAAGTGTCATTGCCTTTCCTTCAATGGAAAAATCAACCATAATTGGATCATCGGGTGTTGAAGTGGATACAAATGAGTATTGTTCCTTCCATCGACGAGCCATATCCTTGGTGATTTGAGCACCGTTGTACTTGGATTGAACTTCTTTGATGATTTGTGCGTCAACATAGTCTCCAGCGTATCCAGTGTGCATCTGATCACCTGGTCCAGGAATTGTTCCATATACACGGCAAAGGTCAGTTGTACCTGCTCCAATGTCGATAACAAGTGTATGTTCGATCATGTCAAGAGCATAAGCGACTGCGAATGGTTCAGAAATAATCATTGCAGCGTTAACAGATCCTGCTGCTGCATCGAAAATTGCAGTCTTATCAACGTGACTCGCTTCAGCTGGTGCTCCGATGACAGCGACAACACGGTCGTGGTCTTCAGGATCTGAAAGACCAATAAGATGGGTGATGAAGTGAGCAATGAATTCTCTGTCTTCTTTTGTGTCTTTGATGACACCAAGTTCCAGAGGTCTGAAAAGGTTGAGAGCCAGACGGTTCTTGAGTGCTTCTTCTCCAAAGAGCACATCTCTCTTCAAAAAGTTTCGAGCAATTGGATCCTTAGGAGTTCCAATTACCGTGAGTTCTTCTTCTTCGTGATTTCCTGATGAAACCATTACCGAGCGGAAAGTTCCCAAATCAATTCCAATATACAATACGTCTTCAGCCATAGCGTTCGCCTATTTTACGGACATCCACCCACTTTATGAAGCATCCCTATACCAACTCCCCTGAAAGAGTGGCTAAATCTGCCGTATTTCTTTTCTATAGAATAGAAGTTAGAGCCAACTTTCACAAGGCTGGCAGTACCACGCTGAGTATTCAGGATAGAGTTGCCCCATTTTGTTGCAATTAGGGCATTCTTTCAATGCGTTATCGCCGAAGATTTCCAAAACAAGAGCAACGTGTTGTTCCTCTTCGATTCCTAGTTGTTGACGCATGACCCAAAGCATCTGATCTTCGCTTGGAGAAATAATTCCGTCCTCCAAAACCAGAGCTACAACATTTCGATAATCATCCCACACATTGACATCTCTGAAATCAAGGATGACTCCGCCTTTTTCTGCAACGATGTCTTGGCCACCTGGATCATCGACGAACAAAACCAATGATTCAGGTTTCAAATCATCACTTCGCAATTCAAAGGAGATTCTTGTTCCTTCAAGATTTGCATAAACGAGTCTGGATGATCGATTAATGACGTTGGCGATAGAACGGGCTGTTTCAGCAATTGAACCACCTCGCTTCCATCCAGTGGGACTTTTTTCATTAAATGCATAGAATTCAGTCCCTTTTCCAGGATATTCAAGCCGAATTTCTTCTCCACCATCAAATCCATTTGATACAATTGTTAGAGCAGCGATTTCAGTCGATACGATGTTATCCTCATCATCAAAACTGATCATGAGTGGTTTTCGATCTTCTGAAGCGGCATTGTAGTGTCCCTGCATACCACTCATCCACTTATCTTCTAGTCGCTTTAGTGACTGTTCTTGTTCATCGGAGAGATTTGATTCGACTCCGAGAACTCCTTTGAGATCTCCTCGTTCCATTTCGTTTTTGAATTCTTGAATCAATTCGTTATCACGTCGATGATTTGGTGGTGGTCCACGAACCTTTTTTGAAACATGGTTGGGATCTTTCCATTCGTAAGAACAGCGACTGCACGTTAGGTAACCTTCCATTGTCGAAGGTTGGCTTTCCCCACCACAACGGGCGCAATCTCCATCTTCTTGTACGGAGATGTTCTCAATCGCTTCATTTCGACCTTTGCGGATGCCACCAAATCCAGCCATGTTCCGCCACTAGCGAATCTTTCTATGAACCCTTCTATCGAGTACTTTGAAATTAAATCAAAACTGCTTTCAGACCATAGTGAATCAGTTCATCTTGGCCATACAATCGCCGAACCTCAAAGTGTACAGTTTGGTCAATTGATGGTATTCGCTCTTCATCATCTGCGAGCATGAAGACTCCTTTTGGCCCGGAAGAAAATTCCACAAGAACTGTGGAAACTCCTCCAAGTAAAGGGGCTCTTAACGAGAATTCAGAAGGTGCTCCTAATGCGCTTAATTTTGTCCAAGTAAGAATTGTAGCACTCTTTTCGAGTTTGTTTGATGCAGGGGCTATTCGTTCACCTTCATCGTTAAGTTGTCGAGGTGGCCAAAGAAGAACTGAAGCATCTTCTTGTGCATGTAATCCTAATCTTGACGGCATAGCGAGCATATGTTGCGATTGAGATACATATGCTCCTTGACTTACCCCTGATATCTCCTTTTTCCATGCTTCATTTATTGCCTTTTTTTGTTCTTCATCAAATGATTTTTGAGATGAAATATCTGGCCATTTAGAAATATTTTTTCCTTTTGAAATTCCCACGATAGGTGATGATTTTGACGTGATCAAATGAAATTTTCCTTCAGAATCTACTTTCCAATCAGTTGTCGATTCAATTATTGAAGAAACTGGAGCGCTTGGAGTATAGTCTAATGTTTCAACAAACGATTCAATCTGAATAGTCGATGGTGTCTCAGATTGGAGTAACAACAAAGCAATAGTAAGTCGATCTCCATCTGGCCCTGCCCATTCAACACCATATACGCTGGTTGCGAATACGTCGTCTTCGAGAGAATATTTTGCAATCGGCATCATCGTTCCCTCCCAAAAATATGGACAGCACATGTGGCGCCTGAGCCTCCAACATTGTGTGTTAATCCAACTTCTGCATCACGGACCTGTCGTGTTGATTCGACTTGATGGCGAAGCTGTTTGAAAACTTCAACTGCCTGTCCTGTACCTGTCGCGCCAAGTGGGTGTCCTTTGGATTTGAGACCTCCGCTTGCATTGATTGTGACATCACCTTCGTTCCGGCGTCCGTATCCATTGCGAGCAAAGAGTCCGCCTTCTCCCCGTCCAGCAAATCCAAGGTCTTCAGTTGCAAGAACTTCTGCGATAGTAAAGCAATCATGCACCTCGGCCAAATCGATTTGATTCGGTTGAAGATTTGCAAGAGAATATGCTTTTTGAGAAGCCAATTGAGTTGCCCGAAGCTGAGTTAGACTCGGACGATCATGAAGGGCTAATTTATCAGAACCTGCTCCTGAGCCCTTCACCCAAATTGGTGTGTCAGTAAATTGATGAGCAAGATGATCAGCAACCAG
The DNA here is from genome assembly GCA_049623485.1 of Candidatus Poseidoniaceae archaeon. Taxonomy (GTDB): domain Archaea; phylum Thermoplasmatota; class Poseidoniia; order Poseidoniales; family Poseidoniaceae; genus MGIIa-L2. Next base: position 18,316 of record JBMZTB010000008.1, on the reverse strand, counting down.
TATGACTGCGGAAGCACCATCGGATGTAGGGCAGCAATCGTAGAGTGTCAATGGATCTGCTACCATTGCCCCTGAGCTGGCTTTTTCGAAGGATACATCCTTTCGTAAGTGTGCCATTTCATTGTCCAATCCATGCATGTGATTTTTGACAGATACATGAACGAGGTCATCATGAGTTGAATCGAATTCATGAAAATAACGTCGTGCTGTAAGTGCATAGGTCCCTGGGAATGTAAGTCCTGCCAAGCGTTCCCATTCTGTGTCACCAGAAACACCTAGCCAGTATCTCTTTCTTTCAGCAGACAAATCATTCATTTTCTCAATTCCTCCTGCTACAACGAGATCAGCTTGTCCACTTTTGATCGTCATCCAAGCATCTCGCAAAGCAAATCCAGAGGATGCGCAGGCATTTTCTACTCTGCGAACGCTTACTCCATCCATGCCAGAATGTTCTGTTAGCAATGCTGCAGTATTGCCAAGTTGAGAGCCACCAAAAGCGATTGAACCGATGAAGGCTTCTTCGACCATGCTCGGTGAACAATCGTTGTCGACACTTGAAAACGCTTTCTCAACCGCTTCAGACCACATGCCTTTCAAGCCGAGTGCATGGTTGCCAAATTTTGTTTGACCAGCACCGACCATTGCTACATCGACCATGTCCTTGCGAGTTCAAACTAGCATTTGATTGAGTCGGTTCATTCACCCGCAGGGTTCATCAATGAAAGGCGATAGGCCGTAACTATGCTGCGCCAATGTAAGAAGCACGGCCACTTTAGTGGCACGAACTGTCCCGTTTGTAACGACGAAGGAAAATTCATCATGAGTGATCGTGAAGCAGGGAGCCTCGGGCGAATGCTCGCTCTGGTTTTGAGACATGCTCCGGAGAAATTTAATGTTGAAATGGATATCAATGGATGGGTAAGTACCCGTGAACTAGCCGACTCCATTTCTGGACAACGCCGACACTATCATTGGCTTCGTGGATGGCACTTTGAAGCCATCGCTAATGCTGATGAAAAAGGACGCTACCAAGTTGAAGGTGAAATGATTCGTGCGACATACGGTCATTCAATTGAGATTGAACTCGATCTTCCAACTGATGATATTCCTGAAGCCCTTTACTGGCCTTGTGAACCAACTGAAGCAGAGGCTATTGTCCAACTCGGTATTACATCAGGCAATAGAAATCACATTCACTTGTCCAAGACTATTGTTAACGCAATGGAAGCTGGACACGTGCGAATTAGTCGCCCAACAATTATCGAAGTCGACACTGTTCGAGCAGTTGCGGATGGACACACCATCTATCGTGCTGGAACGACTGTTTACCTCACGGATGAAGTCCCACCAGAATACTTGTACAAAGTTGGTGAAGACGATCCAATGATCGTCGAAACCGTATCCCGTTGGGAACGCGAAGAAGAAGAGTGATCACTTCTTTGTCCCGCAAGATGGGCAAAAGTCGAGATCGCTTTCCAAGAGTTTACCACAGCTTTCGCATACGTGTGCGCCGAGAAGAATTGATTGACTCTTTGTTGCAGGAGGCGCTGGGTGATTTGCCTGAATTTTCGGGTCTACAAGCATCATTGGGTCAACTCCTTGGCTTTGCAACTCCCGATATCTATTTGCGAAGATAATGGCTTCCTGTATTGCCACTTCGAGTTGGAACAAGCGCTCTTCACGTTCTTTTTTATCGACAATTTCCGAAGCAGTATCCACTTCAGCTTGGAGGTGCCGAAGGAAGGCATCGAGTTTAGGTTCTTCATCGCTCATGCCCTTCTCAACCAGAGCAGCCTATTGAATCCTGTGTTTTTGTAGGCATCCTCATGTGGTATTGATGCCTGCGAGAATTATGGGGAGGCGAATTGTTGTCAAATTTGGTGGTGCCCTGATCACTAAGAAAGACGAACAATGCGTTGCTCACATTGAGATTATCAGAAATCTATGTTCAGTTGTTAAATCAATAACAGAACAAGGAATTCAAGTTATTATCGTGCATGGGGCAGGTTCATTTGGCCATCTAAAGGCTAAGCGTTGGCGATTAAATGAAGGATTCATTCCTGACTTTGAATTCTCTGATGACACTTGCTCATCTCAACTTGAAGCAGTTGAGCATGTACGAAAGGACATGTTAAGACTCAACGCCATTGTCTTGTCTGAACTAAGGCAGTTAGGTCTTCGTGTCCTTAGTCATCCACCTCACGAATGGGCATCAAATCTCGGTCCAGAATTCTTAGGATCTTTAAATCGATTCGATTCTGATGCTGCTGAAGATGTGCATGTTTCATTCGGAGATGTTGTCGATGTTCATGATGAGCGCCGATTTGGTATTTTATCAGGCGATGATATTGTTGCAAGGCTCTCCATGGAATTACCTGGTGTTGAATCACTCGTCTTTGCTATGGGTGGTGTTGATGGGTTGCTCAAAGTGCCTCCTCATCTAGCAACTGAAAAAGATTTGATTGAGAATTGGTCTCCTGATGTATCCTATGAAGGATTGCATCAAGCAGATATTGATGTTACTGGTGGAATTGGACTGAAAATACAACGAGGCCATTTAGTGGCATGTAACGGTGTAAGTGTTCATTTGATCAATGGTGAGCATCCTCAACGCATTCTGGATTTTGTGTGTGAAAAGCCTTGGAGAGGCACGACAATTTTGCCCTGATGTGATCTTATGGAATTTGCAATATACTCGGTTGGAATTATCCTTGGATTTTCAGTTATTCGTTGGTTAACTGAAAATATCAAATTTCATATCCGTAATAATTTTGTTTGGGTGCATCATTGGATATTGGCATTCATTGCAATGATTGCCTTATTCTTTTTTGAAATTGAATATCCGTTCTTATGGGGTATTCTTACTGGTATTGCTCTAGAAGGACTTGGTCGTAAAAACTGGTCGATTCGCAGAAAGTAGGTTCGTCCGTTTCCTGAAAAGAAGCGAACTGTCTATGTATTGGGTGCTGAAAGACTGGTTGGGGCTCATATGTCGAACTATGCATCAGGAGATGTTCCAGAGGCTGCTATTGATGAGCAGGCTGCTGGTTTGATTGCATCTTCCACGCTCGATGAGACTCAAGCAACGATGATGGCAGAAGCCGTCCTACAAGTTGATGAAAACGACCATATCGTGGGTCCTATAAGCAAAGCGGACAGCCATTTTGGTTCTGGTGCATTGCATCGAGCGTTTAGTGTTCTATTGTTTGATAAAAAAAACCGTTTGCTCTTACAACAACGGGCACATGACAAAATTACTTTTCCAAGTGTTTGGGCAAATTCATGTTGTTCTCATCCGCTAGCGAGTGCGGAAGAAATGAATGAAGAGAACGCAATGGGTGTAAAAATAGCAGCCGTTCGAAAACTCGAACAGGAATTAGGAATTGACCCTTCATCAGTTCCAATCGAGGATTTTCACTTCATCACGAAAATGAAATACAGCGCTCGCATGAATGCAGAATGGATTGAACGGGAAATTGATCACATACTGATGATTCAAGCAGATGTTGAAGTCCATCCTAATCCGAACGAGGTCGCCTCTATTCGATGGGTTGACGAACACGAACTTGAAGAGATGCTTGTTGCCCAAGATTCAGATGATATTGTTGCACCTTGGTTCCGTTGTATTGCAGCCCGAGTGATGACCGAGGATTGGTGGAACGCCATTGGGGATGAAGATGCATGTGCATCGCTTCGTGATGATTTAATCCATGATATGGGCGATGTCACTCATATGCTTCCTGGAGCTATAGGTGCTGACTTAGCGACCAGTTTGAAAGAGGTTCGCCCTTTTATCGAACGCCGTATCGTTGAAAGCCTTCAGGCGTCACGTCATGATCGACTTGCAGCAGCTATGCTCCACTTGATCGAAGGTGGGGGTAAGAGAATGCGAGCCACACTTCCTTGGCTTGTCGGCAGGGCCGTAGGGGATACCCACTCTGGTTTGTTGGATATCGGAGCAGCGATTGAAACAATTCACAATTTTACGCTCGTTCATGATGATATTATGGATGATGATGATATCCGTCGAGGCAGAAACGCAGTTCACGTAGAATATGATGTCCCTACTGCAATTAATGCTGGTGATGCAATGCTTGCAATCGCTTTTGAACGTCTCGTAATGTCTGCTAACATCGAACTTGAAGACATACCTTCCTTGGTGAATCGTATTGCTTGGATGGTTCGTCGTGTTTCTGAAGGTCAGCAGCTCGATATTGAATTTGAGACCAGGGACAGGGTCTCAGAAGAAGAGTATCTTGAGATGATTGAAGGAAAAACAGCAGTTATGTTCCAAATTTCTTCTGAACTAGGCGCTCAAGTTGCAGGGTCGGATCAAGATGTGATTGATTGTATGTCGGAATGGGGTCTTTCGGTTGGACTGTGTTTCCAACTCATGGATGATTTAATCGATGTGCTTTCGGATTCGAAGACATTAGGTAAGCCTACAGGATCTGATGTGGCACAAGGCAAGCAAACACTGATGGTTATTCATGCCTTGAATCAACCCGATAGCGAAGTTAAGAACAACTTACTTAATGTGCTGGGCAAGGGTGAAGCGGCAACTCCTGAAATGATTCAACAAGGTGTCGAGTCGTTAAGTCAACTAGGTTCAATCGAATATGCACGTAATAAAGCGAATCAATATCACAAAAACGCTCACGCATGTCTCGACCGATTGCCAGATAGTCCTGCAATGCTCGCACTTCGAGAATTGACAGATCTTCAACTCAAGCGTCTGAATTGATTTGAAACGTTTCATCATTCGTGATGATTCCTTCTGAAATGACTCGTGCATACCAACGTGTTTGATTTGGATTCAATTTGTGAGAAAGGTGTTTGAATTCTCCATTCGTAAACGAATTCTTGATTGTTTTACATGGAGGTGCTGGTGTTGTGATCTCCAATTGGACGTGTTCGAATTTCAATCGTGTACCTTGTTTGAGAAAAGATGATTCAATATCGAGCAGGAGATTTTCTCCAGTTGAACCACCATCTATTGGGTGACCTTGGTCTTGTAAGAATTCAAGTGTTTGATTTGAAAGGATGCAGACAGCACGATTTGGTCCACCATGATGCTTGGTGTCTCGAATACGTTCTCCTAATACTCCATTGAAACGAACATCTATTGAATCAACTGAAGGCTTTGGAACGCCACCTTCCTCTGTGGCAAAAATGCCGAGGACGGATCCTGTCAACATGCTCAATCAGAGTAGTATGATTCTGAGTTTGGCTCAGGCTTCAATCCTTTACGGGTACGAATTTGAGCAACAACCTTATCGAACAATTGTGGAGGAAGCATTTCGAATCCAAGATTCTCTGTGTTCCAAACTGCACGTCCTTGAGATGCTGCTCGGATATCGTTCGAGAAACCAAATGTCTCTGCAATTGGAAGCACTCCTACAACAGTTGTAACTTCACCTTCGCTTGGCATGTCTTCGATAATACCACGGCGGTTGGTCACTTCACGAGTGACTTGCCCAAGCCAATCGTTTGGTACTGAAACGAATGCTTTCTGCATAGGTTCGAGAATGATTGTCTTAGCACGCATCATTGCACCCTTGAGTCCGTTACGTACGGCAGGGATTGTTTGAGCTGGGCCTCTGTGAATTGCATCCTCGTGAAGTTTTGCGTCAGTTAGACGGACAAACATTCCTTGAACTGGTTCATCGGCGATAGGTCCCTTAACACAGACTTCATTGAATGCTTCAATGATCAATTCTCGAGTTTCGTGAAGTCCTTGAATACCTTTGGTGTCGTTGACCAAGACGTTTGTTCCGTTGATGGCGTAAATCTTACGCATCAGATCTTTGTCCATGCCAAGAGCACCGAATTTGTTTCCAACTTCCTTACCATCATTTGGACGAACGGTACCTTCCTTGAATTCTCCAGAACGTAGAGCAGCTACAACCTCAGGTGTTAGTGGTTCTACTTCGAAGAAGAAACGGTTGTGTCGGTTCGGTGATTTACCTTCAAACGGACGGCCACGGTTGCTTCCCTGGAGACCTTCTCGGTATACAACGATAGGTGGGCTAACGCTTACCTTGATGTTCTGTTCCTCTTCGATTCTGTAGACAGTAATCTCAAGGTGGAGTTCTCCCATTCCTGCGAGTAATGCTTCACCAGTTTCTTGGTTTGTCGTAACTTTCAGAGAAGCATCTGATTTTGCAAGGGAACGAAGAGCGTCGATGAACTTTGGAAGATCTTTCATGCTCTTTGGTTCAACAGCGACTGTAACAACAGGGTCTGAGTAGTGGCGAATTGCTTCGAACGGAGTGAAATCTTTGTCTCGTGACAATGTTACACCAGCAGCAGCACTTCGAATACCTGTGATCGCTGCAATATTTCCAGCGACAACCTTTGGAACAGTGATTCTATCTCCACCGACCATCATGCTGACTTGTTGAACACGCTCTGCCTTGGACGCTCCAATTGCAAAAACCGATTCTCCTTGTGAAATAGCACCAGAATAGATACGACCGACTGCAACTTCTCCTGCGTGAGGATCCATCCAAATCTTGGTGATCATCATTGCAAGTTCTGCTTCTGGGTCGCAGCCGACCATTGCCTTTCCGATTGTTGAGTCTAGGTCCCCTGTCCAGATGTTCGGGATACGGTATGGTTGTGCTTCAACAGGACCTGGAAGTTTGGTTACAGCCATATCGAGTAGGACTTCGTGAACAGGAGCCTTGGAAGCAAGTGTCTTCTGGTCTTCGTTATTGCAGTACTCGAAAATTTCTGTCATTGAAACTCCAGACTTCTTCATGTATGGAATGGTGATTCCCCAGTTGTGGTATGCACTGCCGAATGCGACAGTTCCATCCATAACACTGACTTGCCATGATTTCTTGAATTCCGCAGGAGCGAATTGCTTGATCAAACGATTGACCTTTGTGATTGTCTCTTCAAATCTTTTGAGCATGTCTTCTGGGGTCACTTGCAATTCATTGATGAGTCGATCGACTTTGTTAATGAATAGAACAGGCTTTACCTTTTCTTTGAGTGCTTGCCGTACAACAGTTTCTGTTTGAGGCATTGGACCTTCGACAGCACATGCAAGAATAAAACACCCGTCAACTGCACGCATAGCACGTGTTACGTCTCCACCGAAGTCAACGTGACCTGGTGTGTCGATGAGGTTGATGAGGAAATCTGTTCCGTCTACAGCGTGAACCATTGATGCTGATGCTGCGTTGATGGTAATTCCACGAGCAGATTCTTGTTCATCGAAGTCGAGAACACGTGCAGCACCTGCAAGATCGCTTGACATCATACCTGCACCTGCAATGAGGTTGTCAGAGAGAGTTGTCTTTCCGTGATCAATGTGCGCAGCAATACATAGATTGCGAATTTGCGGCAGGATGTGCATGACTTCTGTAGCCTTTTTGATGTTGTCTTCTTTTCGTCCCATGGTGTCCACCTGTCTGGTTCATTTCGCCCACTTGAATGGGGTTCTTAAGTGAGTCGCAAAAGTTCAACGGAATTGTTCCATGACCTTGTTGACTTCATCGTGCGGATGCAGCGATTCTTTCAACTTCTTCTCGCTTGGAAACCGCATATGATGTCGAGTCTCCTTCGGAAGCTTTGTTGAGTTCATTGATGATGCATTGTTGTAAGGTTCTCTTGGATTTGTGAGTGCCTTGTTGAGCACCCTTTGCAAGATTCTTCAGAGCAACATCAAGTCGTCGTGAAGGGGAGGAGTCTACGGCCTTTGGTTGAGAAACTGCTCCGAATTTGATTCGGGTGATCTCTTCCATAGGTGCTGCATGACAGATAGCGTCAACGAAAACCTGCAATGGGTTTGTCTTACGGCGTTCTGCAATTGAATCGAGAGCACCTTCAAAGGCCTTCATTGCGCTTTGTTTCTTACCGGTGTAAGACCCAGTACGCATGAGTTTGTTGATGTAGCGTTCTACAACGCTAAGTTTGGATTTTCCAAACCACATGTTTGCATGGCGTCCACCTGAGTGGGGTACGCCGACGGTTGAGAGGTTAACGTATGGTGCAAGTCCTGGGTCGTTGCAGGTTACTTCAGCAGCATCCCATTTCCCGAAAACTAAAGTTCCGATTCCAGCGATTGGTCGTTCGTCTACGATTGCTTCTTCTGTCATCATCAACACCTCAGCGTACAGGCTTCTCCTTTCGGCCACGGACCATTTCATCGAGTGAAACGCCATTGACTTGGATGACCTTGTATCGGACACCTGGAATATCCCCGTATGAACGGCCCATGCGACCACCGATACCTTCTACCATGACTTCATCGTGTTCATCGATGAAATTGATTGCACCATCGCCGGGAGCGAAAGCTGTGAGTTTGTTACCGTTTTTGATGAGGGAAATCTTGACGGCTTTTCGAATTCCTGAGTTAGGTTGTTTTGCCTCGATACCGACTTTTTCAACGACGATACCTTTGGCTTGTGTGGACCCAGCAAGCGGGTCGTGGCGTGCTCGGGACTTGAGCATACGCTTCTTGTAACGACGATCCGACCAGCGGAATTTCTGTCGATCTTTAGCCATCTTGGCGCCTGCAAACAGTCCTCTACCCATGATATTCCCTCATTCGAGCAACTTTGCGACTTTGCTTTCATATATCAAGTCGCCGTTAGATAGGCCAGATATTTTTGCAGAAAGTAATCGAAGAATAACATCATAAATACGAAGCCTATGGTCGTGATATGATTCCACAATCGATGCGACCATTTTTATCTCTCGTTGCAATAATCTTGGGTTGTCTTGTGATTGCAAATCATTGGGTTGAATTTGTTTCTGATGACAGCGATCTCCTTACAAGTCACGTTCTTGGATTCATGTGTCTCCTTTCTGGATTAAATTTGATGTCGAAATCATCAGGCGAAGTCGAAGAAATTCAACCACGGTATCAGGAAGATTCTCAGACAAAGTTCTGATGGTTGTGTTTCAATGGCTTTCCGTGATCATCTGACTCATGCTCGGCATGTCCACGATGAGACAAGTCTCATCCACGGTGTTTGGGACTACAGCAGAGAACACAATCATCCCATGCTGCTTTTTGACAATATTTCCGAGGCTAAGGGTCAAAAAATTGCAGTAAATATGCTTACGAGAGACCGGCTTTGTGAGGCTATTGGTATTCAACCAGATGTGTACATTGATACACTTGCATGGGCCATGAGGAATCCAAGTGAGCCAGTGATTGTTTCTCCGTCCGAGGCTCCTGTCTACGATTGCATGCAAGATGTAGTGGATTTGACTGCTTTACCAATTCCTCATCACTGGCCTCAAGATCGTGGTCGATATATGTCTGCTAGCGTGATTATTGCTGAAGTTGACGGGAGAAGAAATATGAGTTTTCACCGTCAATTTTTGCGTGATGAATCTCATCTCGTCGTTCGACTCGTACCCCGTCATCTCCGAACTATGGTCGACGAAGCGAGAGCAAAGGGACATGAAGTGAACATCGCTATTGTAAACGCACCTGATCCTGTCGTCCTTCTGGCAGGGGCTATGTCGTTTGATGAACCGATTGATGAATTAACCATAGCTGCTGCTCTTCATCAAAAACTCTACGACTCATCGCTTGAACTTGTGGCTTTGCCAAACGGTATCCAAGTACCAGCAAATGCTGAATATGCAATGTGGGGAAGGATTACAACAGAAGATGATGATGAAGGTCCGTACGTTGACATTACAGGAACAGTTGATGACGTTCGTCAAGAACCAGTTATCGAAGTCGATGGAGTCCTTCATCGAAATGACCCCATCTTCCACGCGCTCATTCCAGGTGAGGCTGAACATAAGACATTGATGGGATTGCCGAGAGCTCCTACGATTAAGGATGCAGTTTCAGAAGTTGTTGATTGTATCGATGTTCACATGACCGAAGGGGGTTGTGGATGGCTTGCTGCAGTTGTTAAGATTCGGAAACATTCTGAAGATGATTCGAAGAAGGCCATTGAAGCAGCCTTAGCAGGTCATCGTTCAATGAAAATGGTGACAATTGTAGATGAGGACATCGATATTGGAAACCCAGTTCGCGTCGAATGGGCTATGGTCACCCGTTGGCAACCAGATCGAGACACCTATATTTTCAGTGATCAGAAAGGTTCCAGTCTTGACCCATCTCGGTATGCTGATGGAAAGACATCCAAGGTTGGCTTTGACGCAACCATCCATCACGGAGATAACCCAGAAGGCTATCAGAGTGTCCAATAGGAGGGTCGCCATGCGAGAGCATAGTGGAGATAATCTACAACATCCACGCAGAAATTTGGGTAATCGATATCGTTCCCAAGCTCAGAAGTTTGTTCGTTTAGCGAAGAGTGACCCTGAACGTTCAGGATCAAATTTCCAATGGGCAGAACAAAATGCAAGACAAGCGATTTTGCATGATTTCACAGATGAAAGAAATTGGCGATGTCTTGCAGATATCAAAGTACAACTCAATGACAATGATGGTTTAGGTATCGTTCTTGAAGATGTCTTTACGGTTCTTGGAAGGGAAGTTAAACAATTTGATAAATTGAAGAATCTGAATTACATTGAGTATGGGCTTGAATTGCTAGAGGCTGCATTTGCACGAGATCCTCTCACAGCGGATGCTTGGTGGGACGCCCTTGTTCTCCGTGGAGGTGGTGATGCTCAAAGCGATGATGTCCTTCTTGAGATTGCAGACTTTGCTGAGCGTTGTAGGGATTTGGATTTCCGAGATCAACGTGCAAACATCATTTTTGGAAGAAGAATAGAGCAATTACGACTTCAAGGATTCGAGGATTTATTCATCGAATTATGCAGGCATTTGCTTGCTCATCGACCATCAAATCACGAATTGTGGATGCAATTAGGACGATTGCATGAACGTAGAGAGGAAGCTGATTCTGCATGGTCGTGTTATGACCATGTGCAAACACTGCGCCCACATATTTTAGCACGGGATGAATACCTTTCACGCCTTACAGCGTCAATGGATGGAGAAGAATCACTTCCGTGGAGTGGTCCAGAACTCAAACACCGTACGGCTTTCCTTGAACAAATGGAATCGTTGACACGCCGTGTCCGTACAGTGGATTTAGAAGAAAAGCAACAATCCGTTTCAGAACAACCAGTAGAATTTGTTCATCCAGATAAAGCCAAATTAGATGTCTTAATTGAATCTGAAAATATTTCTGAAGCATTCTTCTTAGCTCGACGACTTGTAGCCTCTGGAGAGGATTGGGCCAATTCCTATCTTGAACAATGCCGCAGTATGATGTAGGTGTTTTGATGCTTCCAACGTTTGTTCTTGCCTATGTTGTTGAAGAGTGCAATCCTAATTCAGTCATCAACGGAGGCAGTATCCTGATGGTACGTCATCCAGACAGGGGATGGGAATTTCCAGGCGGTCATATCGAAGAAGGTGAAACCCCAGAAGATGCATTGATGCGAGAACTTCAGGAAGAGGTTGGTGGAAAAGGAACACTGATCGCATGGAATACCGAATACTACCCAGATGGATGGGTTGGACTTGTTTCTGTTCATTCCCAAGAGGAGCCATTTCATGAAAAATCTTGGACAGTTGCTGACAAGGTTGTGAGCGAAGTTCGATGGTTTACACAGGTGCCTCCATTTACTCACTGGGATGCTCATGAAGTCATTGACTTGAGCCATTGGGTCGATTCTATAGAATCAGGGCATTAATTCTTGAAGACGTTTTGTCCACTCGATGTGAAGATTTTCTTCGATGTTACAACCAAGAATCACTGCAACAAGCATAGAATCTTGAACGAGTTCTGATTGCTCAAGTAACCAACCCATTTCCTCAAACTTATCGAGTCTGTTCGCCATCATTGCCATGGCACGCAGGTCTGGTCGATCTTCTCCTTCTGGTTTCTTATCCAAACTCTCCATACACCAAGTAAACACACCATGAACATCTTCTGGGTGCACCGAGAGAGCAGGTGTTTCTTCGCTTGCATCTCTTGGCTTTGCTTCATCAACTTGTTTTTGGAATCGAGTGGCTTGATTGTCTTGATGATCTATTGTTAGATCTAAAAACAACGATCCCGCTTCAATAGCCATTGTTGGTTGCTGTGCTAAAATTGCATGTGCATGACCATTCCATGCGTTTCTTGCAGCATCAAACATGTGTCCATATCTTGCATGAATTCGTGTGGCTCCGATGCGTGAAATGGCAATGGTTTCGTGAGCATGGTCTTCCTTACGTGAAATGTCTCCATAGACTTGCAGAGCCATCAAATCTTCACCAGTTGCCATATGAAATGCGGCCTTGTTCAACAAAGCAAGGTCATGATCACGACTCGCTTTTGAAACGGACTTCAAACGTGTTTCTGCCCAGGTCAAATCTTCTTCAGCAGCAACAGTGTCGCCACGTTCGAAACGTTGTAATCCTCTCTCCATTCGAAGTCTACCTTCAAGAGCGAGATCTCTGGTATCCGGTGATCGGCATAGAGTCAAAGCATGTTCAATGGCTTCTTCGAGTCTGGTATCACCGAGCATTCTTCTGCGAACAAGGTCGAATGTAGCCCTTTGAGCAGGCGATAGTTCTGGAAGGAGCAATTCTACCAATTCTGCAGCATCGAGATATAATGCAGCTTCGATAATGGCCATCCAGTCATTCCATCCTGATTCAGTCAGCCATTGCTGAGCAACCTCCAACTCGACAGGTCCTTCAGTTCTCCATTTAGAGATAAATAATCCAGGTGCAGTTGGTCTCATTGTTTCATCTCCTTTTGTAAGGTCAAATGTGCAATAAATGAGGATTCTGCTCTAATGCGATCAATTTCTCCCGTCCAACCGGCTGCTCCATCATGTCCACCACCTTCTCCACCATGTTGTTGAGCAATTTCTTGCATGATCTTACCGAGATGTACACCACGCAATGTTGCATTACGGGTGGCTCTGGCCGTCAATCGTGTTGAACCATTTCTAAATCGTGAGACGAGGGTTACATCGGAACCAACACCGAGAAGCATTGAGGCAAGCCTTCCTTCAAGTGTACCTGCATATGTTGTTACAAGGGACCAATCGCCAGCAGCATGCATTTTTGATCGGGACATACCACGCAATAAACTTCCACGTTCACTCGGATTTGTTTGCTCTTTTTCAAGAGCTTCAGAAAATTCAGCATAGTCAATTTCAGTATCTTCAAGCAAAAGGGAAGCGGTATCGAAGGACGATTGGTCTGCATGTTTGAAGCGGCCAGTATCTGTGATCAAGCCTGCGAGAAGCATCTTTCGAACATTTGTCGATAGGCAGTTTGGTGCGTGATTGGATAAGAATTTCGTGATGATTTCTGTTGTCGCTCGAACATCCCATTGCAACATGAGGTCCTCTTCTTTGAGTTCCCATCCATTGGTGGCGTGGTGATCAATAACCAATAATGGAACATCGGGTAAGTCAAAACCAACTTGATCTGGAGATCCTGCATCAACAATGACAATTCCACCCATCTTTTGAGGCCAAGCAGTTCCCCTTTCAGTGATTTTTCTAAATGGTGCATCGTATTTTGAGACCATTTTTTTTGCAACTCTGCCTAGGTGTAATCCGCATGACAACATTGCTGGATGATACGAAGATAATGCAATTGCTGAGCCAACGGTATCCATGTCGCCATTTTGTCCTGTGACAACAGGTACGGCACCAGTTTCAAGAGCATTATCAAGCCATGATTTCATGGCTTCTAGTTGCTCTTTTTGTGAACTCAAGCTTCTCCCTCAAGTGATTTCTTGAGTTCTTCATATGCTGTTACAAGTTTTGCTTCATGCTCAGCGAGACGTTCAGCATGTTCTGAAAGGGTTGTATGAGTCGTTTTCAATTCCTCAATAAGTTCGTTACGATTATCAACTTCAACTAGAACTCCTCCGAGTTGTCGGTGAAGAGAGAGGCCTTCTGGGTGCTTTTCTACAGCATCGATAGTGGTTTTCAATTCCTGTAATTGAGCACGAACTGTTGCGACTTGATGGCGTGCGTTTTGTACTTCAGAAACGACAACTTGGAGTTGTTCCATGGTGCTCATGATTCGTTCGAATCACTATTGGTTGATGAACCTGCGGTTTGGATTACCTTGAGAATTTCATCTGCGGCGATAAGACCACGTATCCGTGTGTTCCACATTGCTCTGAGATCTTTTGCGTTCGCTTCATGCAAATCAAAACTAAATTGCTGGTCGTTAATCGAGATGGTCTCAGCTTCGCTTACTAATGATTCTTGCAATGCTTTACGCTGATTCACATCATCACGTTTGATTATGCAAACGAGTGAAAAAGGCGTCTCCGCCATTTTGAATCACTCCTCTTCTTCAGATGCCTTACGCTCGAAGTCGAGTGCAGCTTGCTGAGCAATGAATGCCATATCAGCAGTGGTTGCTCCTTCAACAGATCGTCGAAGAATTCGTGCGTTAGCATCGCTAGCACGTGTGAATGGTTCCCAGGCGCCACCAGCAAATGTGTGCCCGCACTTTCCACAGGACCAAATTCCTACGGATTGACGGGTAACCTTGCGATAATGGCAAACTGGACATGTGTATTTTGCATTTTTCTTAGCCAATGCGCTGCCAGCATTTCTTCGAACGCTAACACCGTAACGTGCTCCAAATCGTGCTGTAGCCTTTGCTTTCTGGGTTCTCTTAGCCAATCAGTTCCCCTCCTTTTCTGCAACCATTTCTCGTAGTTCAGTACACTTCTGCTCTGCGACCGCAAGAATCTCTGCAAATTCGCTCGGAGTGAACACTCCTCTTAGTCCCTTCTGTAGGGAATGGAGGTGTCCTTCATCACCGAGAGTAATGTGGATTCGCTCGTCTCCGCCCAATTCTTCTTCTTCAGATGGGTCGTAAACAAATCGTCCACCAGCACGAGTAAACGACGCCATGATTGGGGATCCGTTGACTTTCAGTTTGTGATCTTCACCAACATCGAATCGCTCAGCTGGAACGACAGCGGTTCTCAATGCAGCAATAGCAGCAAGTCCAGCAGCATCGAAGATGTTTCCTCCATCAGAAAGAACGTGGATGTCAATCATAACACCCCAAACCTTCTCACCAGGGACGATACAGAGTTCTTCCATATCGATGCATCCTGATTCACGGATTCCTCTGTCGACGACTCGGCCTAATTCAATAGACTGAGGTGAAGGTGGGCCTGGCTCATACTTTCGGTGAGCAACAGGTCGGAGTTCAGCACCGCACATCAAGGAACCTTGTGTGGGTCGGTCTGGCCATGGAGTTCGGATTTCAAATTTGACACCAGCGTAAATGATGGTATCTCCCCAAACAACCTTGGCTGAACCCTCTGCATTGTAGAGGCAATCGACTTCGAGGGAGACATCTCTGCTGTCCCATTGGCCACGTCCATCAATTCGCTGGTCATCTGCTGCGAGTCGCTCAAGTTCTTGGCGCAAGAGTGTAGGTACAAGTTCAACCATCAATTATCACCTCGTTCATATCGACGCTTGAGAGCATCAACCATGAGTTCATGAATTTCTGAAGCCGCTTTGAAATTGTATTCCATTGCAAGATTAAACTCTTCAATTGAAAGGTCTCCATCCATTTGCAAAAAGGCAATTTCTCCCGTGTTTGGAAGAATACCAACTGGTAAATCGGCTTGTCCATAATTGTCCTCAGCTTTGTCGAGGTCAAGTACAACTGTATCTTCGATCTTTCCTGATGCAACTCCAACAATCATGTCGCGCATTGGAATTCCTGCATCGGCTAGGGCAACTGCAGCGGCGGTAATACCAACGCAACGAGTACCTGCTTCTGCGGCAAGAATTTCGATTTCAACTCGAATCTTGGAACGTGGGTAACGTTCGACTAGGACTACAGACTCAAGCGCTTCTGCAGTAACTTTGGAAATTTCTCTTGAACGTCGATTGAAACCAGGTCTGATTCGGTCTCCAGTTGAGAACGGTGCCATGTTGTATCGTACATCGATAACTGCACGATCTTGTCGTTGAATCTTACGTGGATGTGCTTCCATTGGCCCGTATACTGCTGCAACTGCAACATTCAGTCCATGGGTGACCATGGCAGAACCATCTGCTGCAGGCAAAACACCTGCTTCGATTGATACTGGACGCATTTCGTCTACTGTACGTCCATCTAGTCTTTTTCCATCGTCTCGCAATAGCTTGACGTCTCCATATCCTCCCATTAGTTTTCACCTCGTTGTTCTTCTAGTGCATATACTGCATCTTCGAAATTGTTCATGTGGCCTTCATTTGCCAATTTTTGAATGAGTTCACGTGCTGTGAACATATTGTCAGCATCTCCGTGCAACCAAACTCTGCCGTTATCTGCGACGATAATTCGGCAATCTGTAAGATCTCTGATTCTGCTAACCATTGAATTGTTTTCTCCTCTTAGAGTATCGATAAGATTGACTGGAATTGAAACAACACAACCTTCGTTGAGTCTTCGTAGTCCGATACCCTTCATTGTGAGAACCATGTTGTGTGCCTCGTCGACTTCTTGGACACGTGCAAGAGCTGCGTCTCCGATGCCAAGGTGCTGTCTTGTTGAACCAAATTCAACCTTCCAAGGTGCGAGTGACATAGGCAAGAGTGCCTGGAACGGGCCGTTTACGTCGAAGAACCACAAATTGTTTCGAACTTCAGCAACCACTCCAACGACTAGGTCGCCTGAACGTGGCATGTATGCGCTGTTGATTGGTTGAACTGAAACGACATCGTTTTGCTCATTAAGCCACCCAAGTCGGGTTGCAATGAATTCATCGTTCTGTGCAATTGCACCAGAACCTGCGTGCTTCCCGGTGGATGGTCCGATGACCATTCCCGGGGTCACTAGGCGCTGCTCGGCGCCACTTTGACCTTCGGACATTCTTTTCTCTCCTGTCCCGGCCACAAGACATCCCATGATAAAGGACACCCTTGAGGCATCGTTACAATTCCTTGACTTCTGCTTCTGATGCACGCTTCAAAACTTGTCCAATAATGTCACCTTTCATCCCCGCAGATATTTCGATTACGCATGCCCAATCTCCATTTTCAAGCCATCCTTCTTTCTGTTGATAGGACCTCAAAAGATTGCTCACGCTTCCGTAAGATGAACCAGGAATTCGAAACGCTAAACGTACAGATTCAAAACTGAGCGGGATGAGTGGTTTTAGTTTGGCAATGGCATCTTTCACTTGCTCCTCCAAACGTTTGAATGGATCTACGGTGTATTTCGATTCATCCAATGCCAATTCGATTCGAGTTCTAGGGTGAGGGGACTTGGAACGTGGGTCGATGGCTTGTGTCTGAATATGATGAATGATTTGTTGGCGCATTGTCTCAACCCTTGCCTTTCGTTGGGCAGTTGTTAATTGAATCGTGCCCTTTTCAAGGATAATCAAAAGTATTTTTTCAACGTCCAACGTGTCAAACGTCTTCAACAAGATTTCTTCCGTAGGTCTTTCTCCACCACGTGCATCATGGAAAATTTCATCCATGGCCATGACATCATCCAAATCAAATTGAGATGGGTCGAGTTTCCAATCTTCGATCTTATCGGGATCCACAAGAGCTTCGTAGCGTTTTCCACCTTTTTCTATTCGAGCAAGAACGGAATTATCGAGGCTTACCATGGTTCCACCAATTAGAGGATGGGGGAAGGTCTCAATGAATCTATCGACTTCAATCTTCAAGAGGCTTGAGTCTATCGAGTTGCTTTGTAACTTCGCCACGGTCGAGGATTCTGTATCCATCACCGTCAACAACGACAACTTCAACAGCTTCTCTGTTGAGTTCTGTATCATTTGCTGAACGAAGTGCTTCAAGACCCATTTTCATGGCTGCATTGAGAGTCATACCGGATTTCCAGTTCTTTTCGAAGTATTCGATAACTGTGTTCCTGTTGCTACCAATTGCACCTGCATGATATGATTGGTATGCACCAGATGGGTCTGTTTCGTAGAGGTGAATTCCTTCTTCATCAACCCCACCGATAAGAAGGGCTGTTCCGAATGGACGGGATCCTCCGTATTGGGTAAATGATTGCTTGAAATCACACAATTTTTTGACAAGAACATCAACTGGTACGGTGTCTGCATATGTGATTCTGTTAATCTGAGATTCAACACGTGCACGAGCAACGAGTTGTCGGGCGTCTGCTACAAGTCCAGATGTCGCTACACCAACGTGTTCATCAATTTTGAACATCTTTTCAATAGATTCTGGTATAATCAAGCGGGAAGCGATTCTCTTATCACAAACAAGGACGACACCTTCTTTGAACTTTAGACCAGCGGTTGTTGTTCCTCTTTTGACAGACTCACGGGCGTATTCGACTTGGAATAATCGTCCGTCTGGGCTGAATGTTGTAATTCCGTGATCGTATCCTCTTCCA
>JBMZTB010000007.1:0-43200 GCA_049623485.1 Candidatus Poseidoniaceae archaeon | reverse complement strand
ATATTCAATATTAACAGCTTATAACCGTTTTACAGGAGTAGGTGATTCGCAAGTTTGGCACAATTTCGATGCCTCCGTAGTTGCTTATATCAGCCGAACTCTGACTGATTTTTTACTAGCTGGAGTAATGGGGCCGTTAGTATTGTATCCAATCATTCTATCGGTTATGATTACGTACCATTCTCTGAAACAAGTTACTGATACAAATTCATTAAAATTCATTCGGTTTTCCAAAGATGAAGCTGGTGGTTTAGGGGAATATGGGACTCAAAGTTTTTTGAACACGATTGCATTACTTCCCTACTCTGTAGTTTTAGTCGGAATTATAATTCAAGCCCGATCGTTAGAAAACACTCTTCCGATTACTACTATTGCGGCCACGGGGGTTTATCTTGCACTGCTCTTATTTGTGTTTTTCTTCCCTTTAGCAGGAGCTGCGAAATCAATGGCTACGTTAAAGAAAAAAGAGTTGGAGTCCATATCTGAGCACTATGCTAACTCATATTTTAATTTCAAGAAGGCTTTGGAAGAAAGTGAGGATTTAAGCCTCGTAAAATCGCACTCAGAAGCAATGATTGCAGCTGAGACTGTTTTTGATGGTATAATGAAACAGCCTACAGTCCCATACAGTAAGGCCCTAGTCACCAGGCTTGCAGCCTCAGTGGCACCAGTATTCGGTACAATTGCCTCTCTCATTGCATTTTAAGATTAGATAACTGACTAATCTTCTTTCATCAGAGGATTAAGAAAACCCTTTCAGTTAAAGAATATTTTCTTACTTCTTTGCATTGCGTTGACGCAATGCTTCTACTGCAAGAACACTAACAGCAACTTGGAGATTATAGGAGGGGACAAAACCATCCATTGGAAGCCGAACAACTTCATCACATGCATCAAGGACTTCTTGTGAAACACCTTCTCGTTCTGCGCCTACGACGAGCAACACATTTCCTGTCAAATCTGCATCCCAAGGTCCAACAGTTCCAACATCTTCGGCAGCAATGATTCTGAAACCAGCCGCCTTTGCAGTTGCTATGATGGTTTCAGTATCGCTGTAAACAACTGGGATGAATCGATCTGCTCTCATGCTTGAGCGTCGAATTGTACGTCGATCTTCGTGGGTCCTAGGAATGTTAAGAACAACAGCATCTGCTCCACTAACCTCAACCGTTCGAATTCCGAATCCGAGGTTTGTTGGGTATTGAACGCCATCGAGAAGCCATATTGATCCACCTCTCGCAAAGATTTCTTCGAGTTCTCCTTTTGGTTCTCTTCCGATAAGAGCAAGAGCATCTGTTGTACCGACTGCAGACATTCTCCACAGGTCATTGGTTGACCCTTCTTCCAGTGGAATTTCTTGTTCAAGGCAAACCGCTCTCAATCGTTTAGTGTCCTTTTCACGATCGACTAAAACAAGCTCAATACTGTGTTCTCCTTGAAGTGCCTGGAATATGTTTTCCGAGCCTTGAATCTGGTGAGCCATAGAAATCCCAGAGGGTCTTGGTGTTTGAGGTTCTCCCTGAAATCATGCAAAACTTTGACTCCGAAGGTGCAATCCTAATATGGACAAATGCAACCAGAAAGGTAATTGAGTTGGTAATACGTTGGAATCTGGAGGACTAGAATGAAGAAAATGATTCCACTTTCGATTGGACTTGTTCTTGTACTCTGTCTTCCTTCTCTTGCATATACGGGGTCCTATATTGTCTCAGATACGCCTGTTCCGATGGAAGGTGTAGAACCATCGCCTTATCCGGATGAACCTCTTACCGAAGGTTTCCTGTTCATCATTTTTGATGGTGGACGAAAGGACATGATGAGCGATCCTGAACTCATGCCAAACCTGAATCGTCGTGTTCAGGATGGGGCTTACTTAGAAGTGCGAACAAATCCACTGACAATGACGGCCATGTGTGTCAAAGAAATGGCAACAGGCGTTCCAGCTAGACCGAACGAAGCACTGCAAAATTTCCATCCTCAACACCCTGGAAGTATTGATGGATTCAATCTTGCTTCAACTTATGATGGGAATGAAGATGGGGAACCAGATAATTATGTTGGCATCATTGGTGATTATGTTTGGAAAGACCTTCTTACGGACAAATCGAAAATTCCTTTCTCACAAGCAAGATACGGTCATGCTGATTACGAAAAAGGTGACAAAGAAGGTTTCGCTACTCTCAAACAATGGGCTGCAGGAGCGGTTCCAGCAGGCCATGAACAACCAAGAAATCTTATCATAACACATCTTTCTGGACTCGATAGCGTTGGACACCGTTATGGTACAGTTGATTCTGATGAGTACAAGGAAAAACTGCGTTGGATTGATGAGAATTTAGAAGAGGTTTTCGAATTACTTCCTGATGACTGGACCGTTCTTGTCACTTCAGATCATGGCTTAACCGACTCAGGTCAACATGGCTCTGATTTGGATATTCTTCGAGATATTGCAGCTTTCATGTGGGGTCCATCCATATCCAAGGATGGTGTTGTGGTTGAAGATGTGAATCAGCGAGATATCGCAACACTTCCATCGATGTTATTCTCCTTACCAATGCCACACGCAGTCCATGGAAGAATTCCCTTAGATGCTTTTGATTTAACCCAAGAGAAGCGTGATGCAATTGAGCAATGGAATTGGAATGCAACTGTGGCCCGTAATGATTGGTTAAGGGAAGAGGGTCACACCTACGTCGAAGGTTTAGAACGCTCAACGATTGAATGGGAAAGGCTCAATGTTGATGAAATTGGAATACGGACCTCAGATATCGTTTTGAGTACGATTACAATTCTTGCAATAACAGCTGTGTTGTTTAATTTAATCAGCAGGAAAAAAGATCCAAGTGATTCAAAAAAACTGGCATATTTCACTTGTTTCGGATTCATATCGGTATTTGCAGGCTCAATGGTCTTGTCATACAATCGAGACGTAGCGGCTTGGTTGTATTATCCAATGGGTCTCTTCTTGCCGATGTCTGTCTTTATCATAGCATTGTGTATGCTAAAGGTTGAGCGATGGAGAACTTTCAATTTTAAGAATCATCATGTTGTTGCATTAGGACTTCTCTTGGTTTCGATGACAATGTATCCAGAAACACGATTATCTATCATTGGGTTAGCGATTTTCTCATATGTCCTAATCGACCGCTATTACACGAATTATTCTGAA
This sequence comes from Candidatus Poseidoniaceae archaeon, assembly GCA_049623485.1. Taxonomy (GTDB): domain Archaea; phylum Thermoplasmatota; class Poseidoniia; order Poseidoniales; family Poseidoniaceae; genus MGIIa-L2. The sequence goes on along the minus strand of JBMZTB010000007.1, from coordinate 40,031 downwards.
CATTACACTCCGTATGTCGTCCTCATTCCCTTTTCGGTGGTTTGTGTTATCGCTTTCTTCCTCAGTGATCATCGATTGCTTGGGAGTTCCTTGACAAGAGATTACCTCGTAATGGTTCAACAAGAAGAGTTGTCAATGCTCCTCATATCAATCATATTGGCATCATTATCATCTTTGTTGTATCTGTGGCACGTTGAATCCATCCGTTCAAAAACGACCTTAGCCATCGTTTGTTCATTATTCGGACTGTTGCCATATGCTATGTGGTTCAAAGAAAATTGGATTGATTGGGTTGTTCTTTCAATTTTTATTCTCTGCATTCTTACTGCCATAATTGAACATATTAGGGGCAATAAACGCAGTGCAATAGCACCAATGAGATTTGTTGGATTTGCATGGGTCACAATCAGTTGGGGTGCTTATGCAGGAGCGACGACAATGGTTCTCTACACTGGCTTTTTCTACCTCATGCAGCGTGAACTTAGTTTCCTGAACGTTCGACAAGAAAAACCGCTCATGGAATCAGCACGATATGTTCTGCTCGCTCTGATTCCTATTGGAGCATGGTTTACCTGGTGGGCTACGATGGGTCAATTAGACGGCCTTTCGCACCCACGAGATATCGATCCCGGAAACTTATTCTTGACAGGAGGGTACATTGGAGACAGAATTTCTCCAAGCAATTCGTGGGTCGGATTTATGGGCGGAGGTCCGATGATATTGATGACTATGCTTTGGTTCCAGATGTTCAAGGAAATTCAATGGCCGTTGACGTTTGCTTTGGTCCTCTTTTCGTTGAGAGTAGCACTTCTAGCGATTCACTTATCCGTCACTCCCAATTTACCAAGACTCGTATTCAAAGTATCTTGGGATATTGTTCTTTACTTTGGATTAGCAGCGATGGTCTTGGTAATGCTTGGTGCAGAGAAATTTAGGGAACGAAAGGCTGTTATTGAACCTGAGAAGTTGTTTGCTTCATAGGCGTGTTTTGAAGCCCATTGCACGAACGATGCACCATCCCGCTCTTGCCTCAAAAATTGCAAATGCTCCTCCGAATATGGCTCCACCTGCGGCGATCCACCCGAGATTAGTTGGAAGGACTCCAAGTATCGTGAAGACTGCTATCACTAGGCCAAATCCGACAGCGCCGATGCCTGCGATTAAACGAGCAGCCTGTCCGCGTGCATCAATATTACATTCGAGCATGAGAAGCCTTTAGTGAACTCAGTATATGAACAGGTGTTTTCAAAAACAGAGCATGAATATCTTGAAGTTGGAGTGCCAAATCCAATGATATGGGCAAAAAGCATAATCCCCTTTTTCTAGAACGAGTCGAGCGTTCTAGGTCGATCATCAATGAATGTAACATCGATGAATTCTCTTCAATGTTAAGCGATAATGATGCCTTGGTGGTCATCGATGTTCGGGAAACACATGAGTATCAATCTGGCCATATGGAACATGCTATTCACATCAGCAAGGGCGTGCTTGAACGAGATATTGAGAAACATCCGATTGGTACATCAGATCGAATCGTGCTTTATTGTGGAGGAGGCTTTAGATCTGCAATTGCAGCTCAATCGATGAAAGAAATGGGATATGAAAATGTCTATTCTCTCTGGGGTGGCTGGCGGGCAATCCTTGCCGCAGATATTAAAAAATCCAATCTTTAAGTCCGAATATAGAGTACTTTGTAGTCTCTAGGTGGAACTTCAATACCTCACTTGTCTCTCGTAGGAACGTGGACCTAGTCGGAATAACATTCGGGATACTCATCTTAGTACCTGTAGCAATTTACTCAGTGTACGCACTCTTCTATCAATTGAGCAAAGATAGTTTGGATTAGACTAAATTTGAGGTATCTCAGGCTCTGTGTTTCATGGACAGACTCATAAAGGGGTGTAAAGTCGGCAACTTGCTTCCATTGAGTTGATACTATGGCAAAAGGACTACATCATTACGTGAGAGAAACCTGGAAGAAGCCTAAAGAGGCTCTCCCGCACATGTTTCGACAGACTCGTATGGCCCAATGGCGCCGCGAGCCGGTCAACTGCCGAATCGAGCGTCCGACCCGTCTCGATGCTGCTCGTCGACTTGGTTACAAAGCCAAGCAAGGAGTAGTTCTCATCCGAACTCGTGTTCGACGTGGTGGTCTGCGAAAGGGCAAGATTCACATGAAGCGTAAACCATCCAAGGCTGGTATTTCCAAAATCACAATGGCAAAGAACACACAGCGAATTGCTGAGGAACGTGTTGGGCGCCATTTCCCTAACCTCGAAGTTCTCAACTCGTACTGGGTCGGAGAAGATGGAAAGCACAAGTTCTTCGAAGTCATCATGATTGACACACACCACCCAGCTATCATCAACGATAAGCAACTCGGCGTTTTCTGTCAAGCAAATGGTAACATGAGCCATCGTGGCCGTGCCTACCGTGGAAAGACATCCGCTGGAAAGCGTGGACGTGGTCTCTTCAACAAGGGTAAGGGTGCAGAAAAGTTGCGTCCTTCATTGAAGGCAAACCTCAACCGTGGCAAGTGAAATCAAGCGTTTGTTTGATGTCCTTGTTCTACTTCCCCCAACACAGGAGGGCGGCAAATGGGTAAGGGCCAACGTAGTTTAACAGACGTAACGGGCTTGAAGGTTTACCTTCCAGATGGACGTTTTCTCGGCGTTGTTCACGATGCAGTTATCGAGCATTCAACCATGACCTGTACACATTTATTCGTTAGAGAGACGCCACCTGAACTCGTCGTAGACTCAATTCATGTTGCAGTACCTTGGCGTTGGGTCCGTTCGATCAATGACATCGTTATCCTTCGATGGTTCCCAGAAACGCCAATCTCTCGGGCTTAGGAGAAATGCTCATGATGGAATTACACATTCTTGGAACAGCATCAGCGCGGCCAACATCGACAAGAAATGTTAGTGGCAGTGTCCTTTCCACAGAAGAAGGCCTGATTCTCATCGATGCAGGAGAGGGCTTTCAGAACCGATATTTAGCCCAGCGTAGTCTGATGAAGCGTAGTGGTCAAACCGCTTCCTTACGTCCACAAAAAATTGCAGCAATTGCATTAACGCATGGTCACCTTGATCACACCTGGGGTCTGCTTCCTTTTCTTCAGACTCTTGCACTTGATGGAAGGGCTCATCCGTTGATGATTTATGGGCCAACTTCTCAATCCATGTTGGAGGCTTTAAGAGAAAATGGATTCAATGCTGACGTTCCAGAAAACACACCTTCTGCAGACCTCATCAATCAATATCGAGCTTGGTTTCAACTTGGAGCCAACTCCAATGAACTGGGGTATGAAGTTCGATGGATGTTAGGTGAGCCCCATTCAAACAAATGGGTTGAACTTAATCCAGATGATTCTTCGCTAGTCTGGCATGAACAAATGCCCCAACCTGACCCGTTCAAGAGTATACGTCTCGATGCGCTAGCAACAAAGCACAGCGTCCCATCTTGTGCGTGGCAAATCACAAAGGCTGCACGACAAGGCGTCTTTGATCGACAACGAGCAACTCTTGCCGGGCTCAGTGAAAAGGAACGGAGGCTACTTGCAAGTGGTAACGATGTCGAGAAAGAAAACGGAACCTTGCTCAAAGCCTCTTCATTCCGAGGGCCTGAACGCAGTGCTCACTCGATCGTAATTTCTGGAGATACAGCGGAACAGTCGATTCATCCAATAGGAATTCCAAGTGTTCTAATCCATGAAGCAACATTCTTGGAAGATTCACATTCAAAAGCAGAAGAACATCTTCACAGCACTGCGATGGGTGCTGCAAGGACAGCGAAGGCCTGTGGAGCGGAACATCTCATTCTAACTCATTTCTCAGCACGGATACGAGACGCTTCTGAATCACTAGACGAAGCGATCAATGAATTCGGAGGTTCGGGCGGGATCACTTATGCGAATGACGGTGATCGGCTTCGAATTGATGTTGAAGGGAACGTCACCTTCTATCGGCGAAATGAAGATGGTTGGAAGCAACACAACCTAACGCATCATTGAAGTGTAAGGTCATCAAGGCACAGGTATGCAATCGAAGCGTGCGTGCGTTCTCATCGGGCTGCTCATGTGCTCAGTCATGATTCCAGGAATACAAGCCACTGAAGGAAGAGACGCTCCTGATTGTCTTTCTGTTAGCGAAACGACGCTCTCTTCTCAAGTTGCAGTAGCGAATGATGCATGCATGCGTTTTGATCTCGGAACCCTCCAGCCCGGAGATGTATTTGATTTCTCAATCACAGTCATTGACGACGCTTTGGATGTTCTTATTTTTGATGAATCAGGATTGCAGCCATATTTGCTTGGTCAGTCGTACCGCTCGTCTTTCCAACAAATCCCATCAACTGAATCAGCAATCGGCGAGTATGAATTCCATTGGAAAGTCCCTTCTTCCATCAATGCCAAATCATGGACAGTCATCATCGATAACCTCGCTCACGATGGAGATCAAGGTCAAGGTGACCAAGGGGGTGTTGATGGACGTATTTCCATGACAGTCTCCCAACTAACTGATACGCTTTGGACACCTTACCACGATCTTGTTGGCATCATTCCCGATGGTTATCTTACTCTTCTCGACGGGGCTTCTTTGCAACTTGAAGAAGGTACGACTATTGCAGTCACAGCTTGGTCCCTACAAGGATTAGCAGATGTTTATCTTCAAACAGATTCGATGAACGCCAACTATCTTTCAGGCCAATCAAATGTGGCCTTGACAGGAGCCTCGCTCCTAGCAGTTGATGGAACATCTTCATTCAGTTGGGTTGTTCCATCAGCCCTAGCGAACCAGCCGCTCAAATTGGTCGTGGATAATACAGATGATGTTGATGGACAAGGAGATGGTTCTACAAACCTTAGAGTCACGATTCGGGTTCAGTTGGTCCCTGTTATACAAGCACAATTCGTAGCAGAGAATACCTCGGTTCCAATGAATACATTGGTTGAGTTTGATGCTTCATCCACCCCGAACAATCTCAATCAAATAACCCAATATACCTGGGACTTTGATTCAACAGTTGATGCAAATAATGACGGCGATTTCATCAATGACGTAGATGCCATTGGTCTCACTTCAGCAGCTCAATGGACTACTCCAGGTGAACGAACCGTTACCTTGACAGTTCTTGGACAGAGTGGTTTCGATCGTCAACAACAAACCATTACTGTGAACGATATCATTAACCCAGTGCCTCGTATTACGGGGACGACTGCCTCATCTTCCTCCGCTACACCCGTTTCTGGAGGATGGCGTATCGCTTATGCCAATACACTTGTTTTGACATGCAACTCAAGTTCTGATGACGATGCAATTTCTTCTTGTTCATGGTCGCTTGATGGTTCGCCTTACAATCAACAGACAACTGTTTCATTTAATTGGAGCACTATTGGAGAACACGTCATTGGCCTTACGGTCTTCGATGAGAGCGGAAATAGTGCTTCAACACAGGTTGATGTTCGAGTTGTTGATGCTTCAATACCTGTAATTGATGACGCCTTTGTTGAAACATTCAAGGTCTCACTCAAAGAGGGTCAAATCCACACCTACAAAATTAACGCTAACGATGTCTATGACGCCTCCTCAAATCTTCGATATCATTGGGACACCGATCCATCAAAAGACACAGATCAAAACGGGAATCCTACAGACGACCCTGATTACATCGGCTCAAGTGTTGACCTATTCTTCGATACAACAGGAACAAAGACAGTTGTTGTAACGGTCTTTGATGCTTCAAACAACACAGATACTCGGACCTTTACAATCGTTGTAGAGGAGTCTGTTGAATCCAGCACAAACTTTGGATTAATCGCCGTCGTTCTGTTCATTTTTGTTGTAACATTATCAATATCCTTCATCGGATATCGCCGCTGGCAGTCCTCAATCGCCGTTGGTCTGCTAACTGGGCGTGGGCTTACAGATTCGGAAGCCAAGGCACACATGACCATGGTGCGGCAATCTCAAAAATTACCAGTCTTTGCAAAAGCCATTCAACTCGCAGGACTTGATGTTGGAGAAGTCGTTACCCGAGAACAACAAGAACAAGCCAGAAAAGAAGCAGAACTTCAATCGATTTACGGAAGTGGAGAAGTGGAACAAATACCACAAGCCCAATTTGCACCGAAAAGAGAGATCAGTCAAGCAAGTTCACAAGCTGCTGCAGAAGCAGCGGCTCTATTCTTTGATGACGCTCCCCCTGCACCACTTGTTGAAAATGTTGCTCAGGACCCTGACGATGCGCTCTTGCAGGAATTAGGGTCGAAGCATGAAAAACCTCCTCTATCTCCTCAATCTGGAGGAATTCAATTGCCAGAAAATATGACTCCAGCAGTCGAAGTTCCTCTTCCGGTTCCAGAAATTGTCGAAGAAGCAAAACCATCGAATTTGCTTAAGGGATCTTGCAACAGTTGTTCTTTGAAATTCCAAGTGCCTCTGCCTGCTGGAGTAAATGAAGCAATTGTCGTGTGCCCATCATGCTCTGAAGAACAACTCTTCCAACGCTAGAATTGAGTAAACGAATCGCTTGTTGTTTACGCAGGTTGGGGATGGGTTCAGATACCAGTTCCTTTTCTTATATTCATGGTCGAAGAAGCGATTCGATTGATTCGTCCAGGCCTAAAGCAGCCAAAGAGAGGACGTCTCGCCCTTTTTCTTGTATTGGTGATGCTAATTCCTCTCTTCCAACCAGTACAAGCAGACATCACTGTGCGGCAGGATGATTTTGACCTCTTAGAGACCCTTTCGGACGTGATGGCTTTACAAGAATCGAGTGATGACTCAATCGTTGCAGCAGGGTCTTCCACCTCTGCATTAGCACTTGTTGAGGCTGCTAAGAGAGAAAGTCAGGCTGGTGATCCTCTCAATGATGCGACCCAGTATCTCAATGATGTTGAGTTAAGAGATACAAGCCCATTACCCGAAGATCATCCTCGCCCATATGAAATTCTCTTGGATACGAATTCTCAACCTGATGGCTGGCCAAACAATCTTCTTCAAACCCTATTTTCACTCGAAGCCATTTCGTTAACAGACCCGCTTGCAGTGGGAATCAATACCTATGCCTTGTACGTGAATTTTTCAAGTAGAAATTCAGGTCCACAATACGAGGCTTGGGATTATGGAACCTTTACAGGCGAACTCTTCGTTGGAACAGATTTGGTTTTGTTTGAAAATTACATCGATATCGATGGAGACAACGTCGATGATGTCTCAATCTCGCTCACTGTACTCGGCTTACTCCAACTTAACCAAGGGTTTGGATTCGAACCGCCCTTGGATCCGTTTAATCCATTTAGCGCAGTACCAGATACAATCTGGCTTCGTCCAACCTTCCAGTGGAAGATTAACCAACTGAATGAGAACGATCCTTTGTGGGATGAGATGGCAAACATGGAAATCTCACTTCTAAAGGGTCTTGCTTTTGATTCAGCTATTCAAGATTCACAATCCTATGCCTTGGTTCTTGATACTCGTTTGACTCAACCTCCGAGTGATTTTAGACTAGAAGTTGGAATTCAAGAATTCAGATTCAGCATTTCAGGTGCGGTCACGAACATTGTCCAACTACTCACAGATTTTGTTAATGGAGGCGCCTTACCAGCCGATGCCTTAACTCTCACGTCTGTATCTGCTCCTTATGCTATAGGAATACGAAATCCTAATTCAGATGCATCGAATCTACAAACTGAATGTGACACGGATTACTACGATGTCATCAACGACCATGATGCAGATAGTGAGTTTCACAAATGTGGATTTGGGATAGGCATAGGCTTCATCGAATTCGATGAATTGGATACAAACGGTCAAGCAGACATCATTGATATGGGATATATCGATGTTGGATTCCATCCTGAACGAGGTTCAAATGTGTTGCCCGAAGAAGTCGATTTAACATTAAGAAACGACAACCTTGGAGACAATACGTTCGACACGGTCGAACTATACAGCAACGTGGGGACAGACCTTTGGCTTCATTATTTTGAAGATCGTAGCAATACTATTGAAGGCGGCACCTTTGGAAATATTTCAGATTCACGACTATGGATTCGTGGTTTACCATCAGGGACACTGCCCCAAGAGGAAATAGATGCAATTTTCACAACGATAGGCGAGGCTCCAGGAAGCGTCAACCTTCCCGGAGACATGCCTGACAGACTTTCATTCATCTTGGCCATAAAGAATTTCACAGGAGATTCATCGACAAACGAAAACGACCTCACTTTACCTATCAACCCAGCAGCACCACCGAACACACTAATCATGATTGCCGGTACAGAACGAATTGATTCATTGACCTATGATTCAACAATGAAGCGCGGAGGATACGAGAACGACGTTAGTTCGATTCGTATTTCTGTTGATAATCTACCTGAAGTTCTTGTCCTGAAAGGCAGTTTCCAGTTGTCTGAAACGGGCGTTTCCCGAGTCAATTTTAACAATCCCAATCTCAATACGATTGCTCAGATACTTGACAATGCTTTACTGACGTTGGTCGAAATTGTCCTCGATTTGGGATCGATTTTGAACGGACTTCCTGACGCAATCGTTGGTACTGCAGGGACCTCTGGTGGTTCTATTGAAGTCATATGTTTAACACAAGTAAAACAAACATGGCTCGATGGTTCTGTTCGAAGCCCAAGCAGCCTGGGAGAAATTGCATTGGCAATTGGCAGCAGTGACCATCCATGGTTTTCTTCTTCGGATCACATTCTTCTCTCAGAAGATACGTCGATAGCCACTATAGCGGGAAGAGACGGGCCAGTCTCTCCACTTGTTCCTGTTGCAATGAGCATACGTGTTTCAAATATCTCAAGAGTGTTCCAATCATTTGATGCAATAACAAGCGAACGTACTCTCGAGCTCATCGGTCAACAATCTGGTGCTCTTCTTATTGGTCACATCCGCCACAATGGGCTCGATCTCGACAACGTGACGAGTCAATCCGCTCGAATATCCAATCGGCCAGGTGATCTAACGGTTGTCCAAGATCCAAACAAACTCGTTTATTCAGCAAGTGAGCCAATTGGAACCATCACCTATGGTGGACAAGAAGACAAACAACGCAATGCCATTCGACTGGAGGGGTTGCCTGCAGCGTTCCAATTGAATCTCGGCGATTCCATCGGATTTGCAGCGGATACGCCAATCGACTCGATTACTGTCCAAATGACAAACGCCACCACGCCGTTGACAATGGATGGTGACCATTTTAGATTCTGGGTGAATTCAGATACATCCGAAGCGTCTCTGAGTGCACGTATCTCAAATGTTCAATCGGTTCAACGATTCTCTCCACTAAATCCAAACTCAACTGGTCCCGAGGGAAGCGCTCGCTATTCCTTGCAAAGACAGACATCGACTCCATTCAATATTGTCATGGAGGATGTGAGCAATTACGACGACCCATTCCTTGGTTTGAACGGTATGATGCGCCTTGATCCATTGCCAGCAAACCTGGAAATTGTTCTTCCAAGCGACGTTGATTCTAGCGGTATTGAATTGCCAGACTTCGGTGAGGGAGAGGGCGTCGAAGCACTCTCGTTCTTCCTCGGGGATGTAGTTGATTTAGGCAGTTTAGTCAACGACCTTGTATACGGCCTCGTCGTTGATATCGGCGATTCTTCAGGAGAACAAGCCGATGTTGCTTACGGCTTGGACATGGTCACTGGTGAGAGTTTTGATCTTACAGCAGACATGCGTAAAGGGTCTGTTCCAACTGGAACTCCGGAATGGCAACATGGTCTTGACATACAAGCAACAGAGCGAACAGTTCTCGATTTCAATCTCTCTCGTCTTCCAGAATTTACTCAATCGAGTCGGACAATTGTATCCGATATACTTGCGGATTACATGATTGATGAATCCGAAGCGGGAGTCATTCGCCAAGAATTCACTCAAACAAATCTCAGTTTTGCAAATGTATTAATCGAGTCCCTCGAAGATGGATTGATCACTGAAAAAGAACTCAATGGAATTGATGTTGACTCGCTTGAAGAACTGGGAGTATCCTTCGAAACGAGAAGAAGTTGGCATATCCGGACATGGCTTCCTCAATTGCCGTCTGGACGTATCGAAATAGACTATATTTTCACTTTAGTCGAAGAGGTTCCAACCTACGATTTCGAAATGAATTTAGAAGATTGGTTGCCGGCACAAGAACGGTTCTATCTAACAATGGACGGAATTCAAAAGTCTTCAGTCGAACTTCAAATCTTTGGGCTGGATACGTCAACATCGCGCGATGTCTCAGTAACTGCATTATTTTCACGCCAAGAGAACCTCACAGTACCACGATTATCTGTGGATATGAGTTATGATATAGGTCAACGATTGGATTACGTATACGCAGTTTTCAATGACAAAGAGAACAAAGTTCGTGCTGAAACATTCCTTGTCGGCGTTCCACAGCAAACACGGTTTTCAGCAACGATTGGAGACGTTTTACTGCTTGATGTTGATGTTCCTCAGGAATTCCGCGTAGGGGACACGAGTGTTCAAGCGATGATGATTCAACAGCACCGGTTCGTCGATGGATTTTGGTGGCCTGCTACAACTTTCTTCCGGGATGTTCCTTCAGAAATGTCTCTTGCAGCCGAACCAGATCAACGCCTTGATATTCGTAAAGAAACCTCATTCCAAGGAATGATGACGTTGGATTATGCTTCAAATTCTGACAAGATGGACATGTACATCGAAGCATCTGGAAGAGCTATCGATGCGAAAGGCGATACTCTGATGATGGCTACAAATTTACCACGTTCGTTCAAATTGGAAACAACGGATGACTGGGGTGTTCGAATCGTGAGTTCGGGCGACGGTGTTGAGGAATTATACATGCGGCAAACCAACGTTCCTGGAGCACCAGGAGTGTTCCTTGACCGTCTTGAAATCATAGGTGAGGATCTCAAAGGTGCTACGATTACAATACATCGTCCACTCGGATATCCAATTATAGTCATCGATGATATCACTACGGGACGTCTTGTTTCAAGCGCTGAAGTACACGTTCAACCAGGGGAATACGCACCCCTGTTTGGAGATCTTGAAGTCGATGGCCGAGGCGTCCTTCTCGATGCTCAGTTTACAGGATTTATTCCAACGTCAACATCGATTGGCGTGAATGGTGTTGTAACAGATTTGTCAGTCGTAAGTACGCTTACAGGTGGCTCTGTTGAAACAAGACACATCTTGGTTGTTGAACCAATTACATCGGGTGTTGCATCGGTATTAGCAATGATCTTTGGGTGATCAGTATGGAAGACGAACTAATTGTACATGAGGATGACATCATCGCCTCACAACCGTTGGGATTGTTGGCAACATCTCAACGTCAAGAAGCCTTTGCAATGGGATTGGATCTTGATGATCCTGAACAAGCAGAAGCATACATGCAAGCTCAACAAGCGGCTCTTTTCATCAAAGAACGGATCAGAAACATCAACCCAGCACGTGTTGCTATTGCAGGGTTAATCATGCTCCTACTTGTTGGACTTATTGCAAGTGGATGGTATTGGGTTCTTCCACGCGATGATGTTGAAGTAGAAACCATCTACATGCAGCGTGGAGGTCATCTGGTAATGTCAGAACTCTTTAACGATGGAAGTCGGGCAATTACTGACGTTACTGTTCAAGTTGAATTCCAAGACGAGTTGGGGAATCTTATCCAAGAGATGAGAATTGATGTCGATAAAGTTGCTTCGCATTCTTCTGTTGCTGGTGATGATTTGGAAATGATTGTTCTAGGCTATACTGTATGGGATGAATATATCTTGAAAGTTTCAGTCACATGGACCTCTTTTGACAACAGAGTCCATACAGAAACATGGTCACATGTTGTCGGCGAATGGGCATCAGAACGCTTCGTCGATCAGTGTGATACGACAACCAAATTATTCTGATATTGGTGGAAACACATTACCCATAGCGATAAATGCGTCTTGTAACGGAGGAGAAGTGTGATGAGACATCAATGGAAGCCTGCATTCGGAATCTTACTGATTCTTTTGTTGAGTCCTTGGAGTAGTTTCATTCAAACAGAATCAGAGGAATCAACCGCTTTGATCGGTGATGAATTTGAACAATTTTCCATCCGAACAGATGCTTATTCAGATTTTGTTGGAGAACTTAATTCAACTATTGCACAAGAACAGCGGGCAATAGAAGCCAATTCACGAATAGGTGTGTTTACGATTAATGGGCTTGAAACTTCACGACCTCTGTCTAGTGACGTTCTTGAACCGCGTAACGATGTCCGACTTTTCCTTGTAAACAACGAGCGTAACCTCATCGATGTTCGTTCTGAACTTTCTGAAGTGAAAGGTATCGAAGTTAGAGAGTACATTTCCCCGTCTGGCTTACTTGTACAAGGAACCGCTGATGGATTCAATTCAGCAATGGTTGTTGACGGAATCGAGGGCCAACTCCTCGTTCCATTGGCCATGTTCCTTGATGATGTATTCCTAGATACCATGCTGTTTGAACAGGAAACTGCAGCTCTTGTCGGGGAAGAAGTCCGTCTTGAAGGGTGGAGAGGCCAACAAACACTCGACCTAATTTCGATAGAAGATTCTCTTGGTTCAACCATTGAACAAGACCTCAACGATGTTGCTGTTCTTGCTATGGAAAATCTCGTCAAATTGGATGATGGAAGATACAAGGGTCTTCTTCTCGTCGATGATGTCCTCGATATCGTTCGTCAACCTTCGGTCATGTGGTTGCGTTATGAACCGCAAATGGTGTTGAGTAACGACCAATCAAAGAATCACATGAAGATTACAACTATGCGATCATATTTCACAACAGATCTCGATGGTTCTGGACAAATTGTAGCAGTTGCTGATTCAGGGTTGGATGAAGATCATGGTGATTTCGGCACACGCGTTGTTGGTAATTTTGATGTCATTGGAGATGGTTCTACTGCAGACAAACATTCTGGACACGGGACTCACGTTGCTTGTACTGTACTTGGAGACGGTAGCAAAGGAGGCTATGCTGGCGTCGCCCCTGATGCTGAACTATATTTCCAAGCAATGGAAAATGATAACACTGGTAATTTCCAATCCCCTTCACTCAACTATCTTCTCAACACTGCATACAATTCCGGGGCTCGCATTCACACTAATTCGTGGGGTTCCTCCGCAGCATCAAATCAAGGAAAGTACACATCTGAATCAGAAGATGTTGATGATCGAGCCAATAATTATGACCGTGTCTACAATGGCGTTGAGGGACTAACAATTCTCTTTGCAGCAGGTAATGATGGTCCAAACGCAGGTACGGTTGGCTCCCCTTCAACTGCAAAAAACAGCATAACAGTAGGGAATCATCAAGGCCGATACAACGGCGCTCCTGATAACTTGATGTCGGGTTCATCTCGTGGACCAACAGATGATGGACGGATCAAACCCGATATCATCGCACCAGGGGGCTATGTCCGTTCATGTCGCGCTCAAGAGGCACAAGACACTGGAGGATCTTCTTGGCAATCAACGTGGTATCTCGAGTACACTGGTACCTCGATGGCTACACCAAACGCAGCAGGCGCATCGGCTCTCGTTCGTGAATATCTCCTTGAAATCGCTCAACGACCTTCCCCTCAAGGTGCTTTGATCAAAGCACTATTGGTTCTCGGCGCTCAAGACATCAATAGTCGAGATATTCCAAACAATGACGAAGGGTGGGGGCGGGTGAATCTCAAAGAAACGCTTGCTCCTTCGCAAGGGCGTGGAATTTGGGTCGATGACCGGTCTGTATTGTCCAATACTGGTCAATCCAAATCTTATGTTTTCAATGTCACATTCGCCAATTCACAACTCAAAACAGTCCTTGCGTGGTCCGATGCTCGTGGGAGTCGATTTTCGAGCAATCAACTCGTCAACAACTTGGATTTAGAAGTCGAATCACCTGATGGCACAATCTATCTTGGGAATGATTTTGCGAGTGGTCGCTCCACTACAGGTGGTTCCAAAGATGACGTGAATAATCTCGAGGTTGTCCTTATCGACGCAGCAATGACAGGGATTTGGACTGTCCGAGTTAAAGATGGAATGCACGGAGGGAGCAACACTCAACCCTTCGCTATTGCAGTATCTGGTCAAGGCGTGAACGATTTACGTCCTGATCCACAAGTCGTTGCCAATTCGATGCTTCTCAATGTCTCAATTCCACAAGTTGGCGATCAAGTTCGATTGACAACAGAAGTGTTCAATGCAGGAAACATCAAAGCAGAATCTGTTGATCTTGCCTTTTTCATAGATGGTGTTGAAGAAGATCGAAAAACAGTCGATATCAATCCAGGTGCTTCAAGACAGTCAACATGGTACTGGACACCATCTCAATCTGGTGCTGCAACCCTTGAGCTAAGAATTGACCCAGATGATACGATTGATGAAATTCAAGAAAACAATAACGTTCTATCAACCATTGTTGATGTCACGGCTCCCGGTGTTAAAGTGACCTCAAACGTGACTGAACAAACTGTTCAATATGCAAGCCAAACTACAGCCTCTTGGGATTTAATTCTCGAAAATACAGCGTTGTTAGAAACAAATGCATCGATTGATATCCTTGGAGTATCGCGTGTTTCTGATGGAACAAACGTTCCTTGGTATGTTGGTATGACGGCTTCAAACTTCACGCTCCAAGGAAAAGGCAAGGCGTCAATCGCCGTTACAATCGTTTATCCTGAAGCCCCTGAGCCCGGAATGTATCAAATCAACGTTGTTGGAATTGATGTTGATAATGGCATTACGTATCCGTATCAATTGTACCTTCACGTATTGGATATTCCAGAATTTAGAATTGAATATGACTATGCGATTGTTCCTGTTCATCCAGCAGATCCAACCAACTTATCTGTACGAGTCTACAATGATGGAAACACAGAAATCGGATATGATTTATTTTTGGAAGCCCCATCTGGTTGGAGTGCAGGATTCCAAGATCTTGGAAGTGAGCCAGGAGCATCATCTGGTTCCACCGGTCTTATTGCTAAACAAGGCCAAAAAGATGTGGAATTACAATTCATTCCTCCACAAGTATCCACTGCTGCAGGGGCAGAGCGCATGGTGCGCTTAACAGCCTTGTCACAAACAGACCCTTCCCAAACGTGGGAAATCGATATTCCAATTCGAGTAAAGGAAGTTCGAGAAGTTGAAATTTTACTGGAATCTGGAATTGGAACCCCCCGGCCTGACGCAACAGTGAATCTCCTCTTTACAATTGAAAACCGAGGGAATGTCGATATCACCTTCGAGCCAAGTATGTCGTTGCCAACGGGTTGGCAAGTACAATCCACACTTCAGCCAATTGAAATGGCTTGGACAGACAACTCGAAAAATATCCTCATTAGCATTTTAGGAAATGGTGATGCTCTTTCGGGACAAATCACTCTGAATTTAGACAATGGCTCAGACCGGTATTCGTGGAGTAGTGAACTTGAAGTTCTGGCTTTACCACAGCCAGAATTAACATTCAAAAGTTTGGATTTCGAAGATGGTCGAAGTTTCGATCATCCATTCGGTCCAGGCTCACATCCTGCTGATCAAGAATTAATCTTCACATGGTTATTGACCAATGATGCTGAAACAACATGGAGCCCTGATGTTACGATATCCCTCTCACAAGGCCTCTTCGGAGAATGCCTTGATGTGACTCAAGTGGCATCGGGCGATGTTGTACCAGTCGTCTGCTCGATCATCATACCGTCAACTGTAGAAGTCGGATCCCAACCTGATTTTAGTTTTACATTATCAGGGAATGAGGTTTCACTCGTCGAGGGAACAAGCCTGCTCGTTGCCGAAAGTCGAGGAGTTGATTGGGAAATTACTGGACTTTCAACCATCGATGATTCCGGTTCAGGAACACTTCAAGTTCGTTTAACAAATACTGGCAACGTTCCTCTTTCTCATAGACTTGAAATTCAAACCAGTGAAGGTCTAACAGCAGCCCTTGTAGAGGAAGATATCGTGAGCATGGTCGCAGGTGATTCCCAACAATTTACCGTGGTGATCTCGGGATCAGCCACTGGCGCACAACAACTCACATTCCAACTTACGGGCACACAAGAAGTCTCTAATCCTACGACGAATGTCGATATCGACATTACCGCATCCTTTACCGATTCTCCCGCAAATAGTCAAACGCTCTTGTATTCAAGCATTGGAATTATTCTAGTTGCAATCGTTCTTCTTGGGGTTCTTCTCACTCGCTATACAAAAGAATCAGCAGTCATTTCCCCTTCGCAAAAAGAGATTTCATCTGCCGTTCAGAATCAATTAGGAACAATGTGTTGGTCATGCAGAGGGCCGATTTTAGGGCCAATGCAAGGATGCCCAGGTTGTGGTGCCAGATATCATACAAACGGTACTGTCAATTGTGATGTTCAAAGTCTTGAATCATGTGCAAATTGTGGAATGAGCGCCGAACAGTTTGTTCTTGCATAATTCGTGAACAGGAAAGGACATCCTTTTGATAGGTCAACGCCTCCCCGTGAATAGGAGAGGGGTTTTCTTGACGAGCACATCTGGCAGCAGACACTTTGCTATCTTGTTTATCTCGCTCATGCTATTTTCTCTGATGCCTCTCTCTGTTCCAGTGGTTTCTGCTGATGAGGGGCGAGATGCGAGCATCTTACTCACAGTGAATCCATCAGCACAAACTGTCAATCCAGGAGAGTCTGGAGAATACACTGTTCGAGTCTACAATCAAGGATCTACTGCAGTAACCGTTCAATTGAGTACAGCAGAAGAAGGGACTCAGGAATGCGGTGCATATACTTCCTCCATTACTCAAATTAGTGGTGCAATAGAATCAGGTTCCTATGAAGAAGCAACTATGACTGTTACGCTTACAGTCAATGCAGAATCATCTTGTGATACTACGGTCACTGCAACAGCAACCGAATCTCCCGAGCCTCCAGAAGTACCAGGACAGCCTGCGACTGAAACCTCAACAGTGACCACAACTGCGGGTGATGGTTCTGGAAATGCACTCTTTGGTGTTGATTTGTCAATGGTCGTCTCCAGCAAAACATGGGGTGGAGAAGAAACTACTGAATGGGTTCTCGTCGTAGAAAATACTGGTCAGAATCAAGCAGACGTCAATCTTGCTCTTGATGAAATTACAGGTGGTGCGTGTTCGAATCAGGGCGATCTTTCCCCTTCCCTATCTGAATCATCCGTCTCGCTCGCTGCAAACGAGACAGAAGAAGTCATCGTTTCTTTAGACGTAGATAATGAAGAAGAAGCAGATAAGTACTGCTGGGAGATTACTGGAACCGTAACTTCAGATCCAACAGGCAATTCCTCGGATGTACAAGAGTTCGATATCACAGTCCCAATCTTGAAAGAATGCAGCCTCACACTCTCGAAAACAACGATGAGCATTGAACCCGATGAAGAAGGTACATTGAAAGCCACATTCGTTAATGAAGGAAATTCAGAGTGGACAATCCGTGCTGCTGCTGCTGGTCCAAAGGCCGGATGGGTTGCATTTGTAGGAGGCACCAGCGGTTTACTCCCCTACAACAGTGGAAGTGGGACAAAGGAATTCAATCTCAAAGTGACTCCTGATGACTCGGTTACAGCAGGACAAGAGCAAACAATAACCATTCAAGGAAAAGACGGGACGACAGTCAAGTGTACTTCAGATCTTACAATTATTGTTGGCCAATCATTTGGGGCGACCATCTCTACAACTTCCTCACAACTCAACAACATAGAACCGGGAACGAGTGCTACAACCACAGTCACTGTTGAGAATACGGGCAATGGCGTGGATAATTTCAGAATCACACCTTCTTCTCTTCCAGCAGGATGGATTGTCGATCTTGATCAGAATGTCGTTTCACTTGATTCAAAACACACGCCTCAACGAAAAGAGACCATTGACGTCACGGTCACTTTACCAACGGATGCACTCGCTACAGAGGTGGTGAACATTGTCCTTTCAATTGCCCCTTCGTCTGGCGGTCAAGCCTATGATGACGTAACACTCTCTGTCTCTGTTGCAGCTGTCCATGAATTTGAAGTCATGTCAACTGCTATGACTCAAACGGGCAAGAAAAACAACGAAGTGAAATTCCCATTTGAAATTGATAACACAGGAAATGTCGAAGACAGTTTCAGACTGAGTGTCATCAGCCAAACAGCCTCGCCTGGGTGGTCCTTCTACTTCGAGGATGCAGCAGGTAATCGATTTACTGAAGTTGCAGTCGACGCTCGTTCGTCCAAGCAAATTTTCTGTGTGGTCACGGTGACTGATACGGATGAATACACGACGCTAACTGTCCGAGTTACCAACAAAGGCGATTCAAACAGTATCGATGAAGATTCAGATGGCATTCCAGACAATCAGAGAGAATTAAAATTCACCGCCTTCCTCACAACTCGTGATTATGCCATGGATGTCCGTCTTGAAGATGGGGGCCTTAACGGCCGCACAGGTGAATTAATTCTTGCTCCTGGCGATGATGAAACAATAGGTCTCTGGTTGCGGAATATGGGCAATGGTGACGATATTGCAGTGATTGAACTGACTGGCCTTACAGGTATCGCAACACGTACTCTTTACGTGACAGGGTTGCCTATTGGAGACGAGTTAGCAGTTCCTTTTGGATATGGCATTTGGGATGAAAATAACAGTCGTTTCGTCACCGATGCATCTGGCGATCCTTATCTCGAAAACACTGCAAATGCCGCTTTGGAAGAGATGCTGTTTACGCTCAATCTCAGCCAAGGTCACAACGTTCGACCGTACGAAGTTTATCTCGAACTGAAGATCGATGTCAATGAAGCAACGCTCACGGGTGAAGGTGGGAACTTGAACATCGTCGTGACTAGTAAATCAAATGCTGCAAATCGAACTGGGACAGCAACTGTTTCATTGAGCGTCAAAGAAATATTCAATCTTCAAATCCTTCAACCAGAACAAGATTCGTTTGAAATAACATATCCTGATCGATTGGAGTTTGATGTTCAAATCCGCAACGATGGAAATGTTCGTACAAAAACCGAGATCTTTGCCTCTGATAATCTCCGAGGCTGGATTATCAGTCTGGATGATCCTGACAACGATTGCACTTCCAAGACCGATTTACTTGAATGTTATATCGATAAAGGGGAAACCAAGACAATTACGGTAACTGTGAGGTCTCCGTACAACGCAGAACTTGAAGATACATTCGATTTCACAATCTCGGCTCAACCAGAAGAAATTGGTGTAATCGGGCGAGTCAATCAACAATTCGAAGTCACCGGTGATGTTGAATCATCTCTCTTTGGATTTGCAGAAGACAGCACAATTATTGCTGCTGGTGGCGGTTTTGCCTTCCTCCTTGTTCTTGGTTTCATTATTAGTCGTCGCAGATAAGCTTTGATTTTGGCTTGTTTACAACCCCCTCATCAAGCCCAGTTTAACGCGTGGTTGACTGGGAACGCTTATGGAGGGTACTCAAGTCGGTTTATTCAGAGAGCGCATGCTTTCTGAGGCGATGTATAATGGTCGATGCAGGTTCTGTTCCAAGCGCCTATCTTTCAATTGCTTTTCTGACCGTGGTTGGCATCCTCATGCCACTGACGAATTTCATCATGTCATGGGCTCTTCGTCCACGTACCGACCCGTCTCGACCCCACATTACCAAGTCCTATCTTCTTGAAGGATATGAGCGAGACCATAGCCTCTATCCTCGTCGTCTTTCAACATTCGAATGTGGAAGCGAACCTATTGGCGATGCAATGATTCAATTTCACTTCCAATACTATTGGTACGCCATTGTTTTCCTTGTATTCGATGTAGGTTTCATGTTCCTTGTTTTGGGTGGTATGGTCACTGCTCAAGAGACAAAAGGCGGAGATATTGCAAACGCTGAGGCTGGACTTGCAATCCTTGGCGTATTCTTTGCAATCATGTCACTCGGCGTCTGGTATGTATTCCGCAAGCGAGGACGAATTTACATCTGAGGTGAGATTATGGCAGAATCTGGAGAGAACTATACCGCATTCAATAGCCGAGCACTCGTTGAAGTGGTCGGTGACGTAACCGACGAAGCACTCAAGGCAACGAAGATCAAACAACTTCTTTCCGTTCTAGCAGGTCGCTTTTTCAACTGGGGAGGGCGAAAATCTCTGTTCACACTTCACTTGGGAATCAAGTGTTGCGCTATTGAGATGGCAGCAGCAGCAACACCTCGTTTTGATGGAGACCGATTCGGTGTTCTGTTCCGTTCATCACCTCGACAATCCGACGTACTCCTCGTCAATGGCCCAATCAGTAAGAAATTCGCCGACAAGGTTGTTCGCCTCTGGGAGCAAATGCCTGAACCAAAGTATTGCATTGCAATGGGTGAATGCGCTATTTCTGGCGGACCATATTTCCAGTCCTATAACATCCTCGAAGGGGTTGACACAGTCATTCCAGTAGATGTTTACGTGCCAGGTTGCCCACCTCGTCCAGAAGCTCTCATTGACGGTTTCGGCCTTCTCAGAGAGAAAATCATTCGAATCGGTGGTGCGCCAAGCACAGGTCGAGATGGAGAGAAACCAGTTATCGTAGGAGAGGACTGAAATGGGTATGAGCATCACCTCAAAGCAAAATGAAGCAGCGGCTTCTGCCTTTTTGCAACAAGCTGAAGAACGATTTGGAGGCTCTGGAGTTACAGTCTCAATCGAACACCACAGCAATGCTGTAAAATTCGCATTTGTCCGTATGACTTGCCCACCTCAGCACTGGGTTGCACTAGCAAAATGGATGCGATTCGATGCAGGAATCAATTACTGCTCAATGATTACTGGAACACATTATCCAGATGGTGGAGATCGCACATGGGGCGTTGCATACCATTTCCTACGGCAACCAATTCGTGACGTTGAACCGTTTACTTCTGATGTTCTTAAGGCAGAAAGCCTAGAAGGAATGGACATACCACTTGAAGTTGAAGTTCTTATCGATCTTCCTGAAACTAGAGAACCAGTTGTGCCAAGTGTTCAATCGATATGGATTGGAGCAGATTGGAATGAAAAAGAGACCTGGGATCTTGTTGGAATTCAGTTCGAAGGCCATGAAAACATGCATCGTGTCCTCAATCCACACGACAGTCCAGAAGGATTCCATCCCTTGCAAAAGCAACATCAAATTCGATATCATGATTTCAATGAAATGTATGATGACGCACAAGGTTTCGTGCGCAAGCCGGCAGATGAGGGCCGGGTAAAGTGAGGTGATATCATGGCACAAATGTGGATTACAATGGGGCCTCAGCATCCAATGACACACGGTCTTTGGACACTTCGCGTGAAGGTCGATGGTGAAACAGTTGTCGATACTGAAGCCGAATTAGGCTACATTCATCGAGGCGTAGAAAAGATTGCAGAAGCGCGTGATTTTACACAAGTTACGCCATATTGCGATCGTCTTTGCTATGTTAGCGCAATGACATGGGCGAATTCTTACATTTACGCAGCAGAAGACCTTCTCGAAGTCGATGTTCCAGAACGAGCCGAATACATACGACTCATCTCTGCAGAACTACAGAGACTTGCTTCTCACCTCATGTGGCTTGGAGCATTTGGCCCAGATATTGGTAATCTCACACTCATGACATGGTGCATGAGAGACAGAGAAATGTTCCTCGATTTGTTGCAAGAACTTGGTGGTTCTCGAATGCACTACAACTATCCTCGAATCGGTGGAGTCAAGCGAGACCTCCCAGTTGGATTCGCTGATAGAACCCGTGCAAAGGTGAAGTTGTTCGAGCAGAGAATCAAAGAATACGAAATGATGCTCGATGAATCAACCATCTGGCTCGTGCGTCTCCAAGGTGTTGGATATTCTCGAGCAGAAGACATGGTAAATTCAGGCGTTTCAGGACCTAACGTTCGTGCTGCTGGTGTAAACTACGACGTTCGTTGGGCTCACCCATACTCGGTGTATGACCAAGTCGATTGGGAACCAGCCGTTGAGAAACCAACTTCCGTTAAAGGCGCAGATTGCTACGACCGATACCGTGTTCGCATGGAAGAGATGGTTCAATCATGTAAGATGGTTCTTGATGCACTGGACAAGATTCCAGGCGGTGCTAATACTCATTACAATACAGGAGATGAGATGATCATTACAAAGGCTCCAACTCGTGCACCCGAAGGCGCAACTGGATTCAGTAATTACGAATGCACACGTGGTGCTTCACAATTTTACATCCAAGGAGGCGGTGATGGACGTGGGAAAAATCCGTATCGACTCTCGATCCGTTCTCCAATGTTCATTACAATTCCATACGTAGCGAAGACGATGATCGGCTACAAGGTTGCAGATATTCCTGCCATCATGGGAAGCTTTGACCCATGTATTGGAGAAACAGATCGTTGAGGTGATACTATGGATGACAAGTACGACCTACGAAGTTTATTCCTTGGCGAGGATAGTCTCGTTCACGATTTAGTTACCTCCGGACTTGAGGGAACGTTCCTTGAAGACAGTTCATCGAATATTGCGTTCGGTCTTGGTACGTTTGCTGTGGTCAACATTGTGTTTTTGCTTCTGTTCTTCTCCCAATTCGCAATCCTATGGATTGAGAGAAAGGCGGTTGCTCGTATGAATGATCGCCGCGGTGCAACAACTGCACTTCGTTCTCTTTGGGTTGGAGAAAACGGTGTGACTGGTGGGGAATGGTGGAACATGCTTCCATTTGGCCTTGGACGTCCAGTCGGTGCAGTCAACAAGTGGCTGAACAAGCGTTTTGGCAACCGTTCTGAAGAATTTGAAACAGTAGATCGTGTCAACAACCGTTCGTGGATGGGGCTGAGCATCTTCCCTGGATTCTTCCAAAACGTTGCTGATGGAATGAAATTCCTCATCAAAGAACATATGGTTCCGCGCCGTGCTGACAAACTCATTTTTGAGGTCTCACCGTTTTTGATCGTTTCAACAACTCTCATCATCCTTGGAATGATTCCGCTTTCTAGTGGCATCTACGCAACCAATCCTGATCTTTCGATTCTCTACATCATCGCAATCTTTGGTATCGCACCAATCGGTGTTTTCTTTGCAGGTTGGGCTTCAAACAACAAATATACGCTCATTGGCGGTATTCGTTCAGCAGCACAACTTACAGCATACGAGATTCCTCTTTTGTTGACATTACTCGCTGTTGCAATGCTTAGTGGTACATTCAATATCATTGAGAGCGTTCATTTCCAACATAGTGCTGGTGCATGGAATCTCTTCTTGATGCCTCTAGGTGCAGCACTGTTCCTCATCACGATGATCGCAGAAGTTGAGCGTGTTCCATTCGATATGCCAGAAGCAGAGGCTGAACTGGTCGAAGGATGGTGGACTGAATACGGTGGTATGCGATTTGGTATGCTTTTCATGGCAGAATACATTCGTACCTATGCCGCGTGTTTCCTCTTTACTCACTTCTTCCTCGGCGGATGGCATCTTCCATTCCAAGGAACAATTGGTCAAATTCCATACTTGGGAGATGCGTACCTCTTGATTCCTGGTGCATTGGTCGTTTTGATCAAAGCATGGCTTGTTTTCCTCATCGTCTTCGTATGGGCTCGATTCTCCCTTGCCCGTATCCGTACCGATCAAATCCTTGAATTCGGATGGAGAATGCTTCTTCCACTTGCGATCTTGCAAGTTGTTCTCGCAGCATTGTACCGCTTGTACCTCTTCGATTTCGATGGAATGTCAGACACCGTTGCTGGTGGAACTGCTTGGGAACAGTATGGGATTCCATTCTTTATCCCTGCACTGACGACAATCCTTTGGCTAGCTATCTTTTTCCTATTGCTCAATGATACGGGCAAGAATGAACGCGAAGAACGTATGTACCACGTTCAGACAGTGCAGCCCGCTGGTACCCACATTCCTGGGCAGGACTGAGGTGATTGAATATGCCAACACACCCTCAAGCAAAACCGAACTTCCGAAATCTCTTCTGGTATCCGTTTAAGATTACTCTGATTACAGCATTGAGAACCTTCCCTCTCATGGGTAGATTGTTCCCAAAGAAATTGGGTATGGGTTATCACAATACCACTCACCCAGAATTTTTGGATGAAGCAAGCGCACAACGTGCAAAGAGTCGTTCACAATACAATGATATCTCCAATCAAGAGTTCGCACCCGATCGAGTTACATCCGACCTTTTCCCAACACTTTGGAAGCCTCAAACAGTTCAGTACCCATACGAGCGTCTTGAGGATATGGAGCCTTGGCTCTTTGTTCCTGGAAACTACAATGGTCGTATTGGTGTCATTTGGGAAACCTGTACGGCATGTAAGATGTGTGTGAACATCTGTCCAAACGATTGTCTTCACATGACAACAGAACTCCGTGTTGACGTTCTCGACAACGCAGAAGGTGAATACGATGGATACGGTGCTGAATTGGAAGTTGGGGGCTACGCTGCCAAATTCCGTGAAGAAGTTGAAGAAGAACTCGAATCATTCGACCTCATTACTGCTCACACTGCACCTCCTGCAGAATGGCGCTTCGGACAAGTCTTGGACTTGAGTGGCGGTACTGCGACTGTCCGTTGGAATGATTCTGGCCAAGAAGAAATGATCGAACAATCCGATTTGCGTACTGCTGATAATCAAATTGTATCAGGTCGTATTGACATCGGACGATGTATGTTCTGTGGCCTTTGCATGGAAGCATGTGGCTTCACCTCATTCTTCATGACCAATGAATACGATGGAATGTCGGGATTCTCTCGACAAGACCTTTGGTTTGATGCAAGCAGAACTCGTGTTCTTCCTTCCGTTCATCAAGAAGCGGTCGATGGAGAACTTGCAAAGCGCGCCACAAAAGAGCGCGACAAGCGAGCAAAGGCTGCAGCTAAGGCTGCAAAGGCCGCTGAACCTGTAGCAGTGGTCGCCGAGCCGGCTCAAGTGGTCGAAGTGAAGGCCGAAGTCAAGACTAAGGTTGAAGATGACAAGCCAATGAGTAAAGAAGACAAGAAAGCAGCCGAGTTGCAACGAATCAAAGAGCGATCGGAAAACATTGATTTCAATATTCTCGGAACGGCTAGCGTTGATGAAAAAGATGATCTTCAAGCAATAAAGGGCATCGGGCCGTTTATCGA
Source organism: Candidatus Poseidoniaceae archaeon (assembly GCA_049623485.1). Taxonomy (GTDB): domain Archaea; phylum Thermoplasmatota; class Poseidoniia; order Poseidoniales; family Poseidoniaceae; genus MGIIa-L2. The sequence goes on along the minus strand of JBMZTB010000007.1, from coordinate 14,927 downwards.
AGAGAAGTTAAACGCTCTCGGAATCTACACTTTTTCACAAATCAGTAAAATGACGAGTGATTTGGAAGATCAAGTCAACGAAGCTATCGAATTCTTCCCTGGTCGTGTTAAGCGGGACGAATGGGCCAATCAATCCAAGATCCTGCTCGATAAGGGGGATGCCTGAAATGGACGTCGCCTCGGCCACTGAAACCATCATTTTCTTTATTTTTGCAACAATTACCATTCTTGGTGCATTGGGTCTCATTTACGCACAACGCGTTGCTCACTCGATGCTCTCTCTGATTTTCTGTTTCATGGCAGTTTCAGGAATCTTCATCCTTTTGGGTGCTGAATTCCTTGCAGCAATTCAAATTCTAGTTTATCTAGCGAGCGTAGGGTTGGTGGTTCTCTTCGGTATCATGCTGACCCGTCGCCAAATACAAGAGGAGGATTTTGAATGAGATTAATGTCAACACTCACTCGAGTTGGACTGATTCTTCTTGCTGGTGCAATGATTTCAGTATTGGCTACTTCAACGGTTTGGGATACCGAACCTGAGGGCGAGATTACAACAGATGATCTTGCAAACTCAATGCTTGATGATTGGGCACTTCCTCTCTTGGTTTTAGGTATCCTCATGGCAATGGCCATGATGGGTGCAGCTTACCTCGTTCGTGATGAACGCCGTGAAAATCTTGAGTGGGAACAGAGAGGTGAAGACGTATGATTGATCCAGCATGGGTAAGCGTACTTTCTGCGCTATTGTTCACAATTGGACTATGGGGCGCATTCACTCGTAAGAACGCCATCGTCGTTCTGATGTGTCTTGAATTGATACTTAACGCAGCCAACCTGCAATTCGTTGCAGCGGCCATTCAGCATGGAGATGCTAATGGATGGGTTTACGCCATCTTCGCAATCGCTATTGCAGCCTCTGAGGTTGCAATAGGTCTTGCAATCTTCCTAGCAATGTATGGTCAACACGAATCCATCTCTCTTGATGATGTGAATTTATTGAAACACTGAGGTGATGTTATGGGAACAACAACAGATATACCAGAAATCACTTCTTCCTTTACGGAATATGCCATCTTCATCGTTCTATTGCCGATGCTTGCATTCCCAGTCATTCTCTTCCTTGGACGATTGTTCAACGGAAACGACACCTGGGTTAAGTCTGCAAAAGAAGGTGGACTCATCGCTCTACCAATCATGGTTGCAAGTTTCATTCTTTCATTGATTCTCATTGTCGAATTTATTGGAAGTGGAACAGGATCGTACTACATTGGAGATTGGCTTAGTTTCGGATGGATTGGAGCAGATGGCTTAACCATCGAGGAGAAGGTCTTCGGTGTCGGAATTTACATCGATCACGTTACAGTAATGCTCCTTTTCGTAGCATCATTCCTCTGTATGCTCATTAACATCTTCAGTATTGGATACATGAACACAGATCCTGTAAACGACAACAGAAACCATCGTTTCTATGCTGAATTCGTTCTCTTCTGCTCAGGTATGCTCGGTATGGTTCTTGCTGATTCATTCCTTTGGTTGTTCATCTTCTGGGAATTAATGGGTCTCTGTTCCTATCTCCTCATTGGATTTTACTACGAACGCCCAAGTGCAGCATATGCTGCAAAGAAGGCATTCCTTACAACCCGTGTTGGTGACGTTTTCCTCGTCATTGGATTGGTCATGCTTTGGAATATGTTTGGCTCCCTCGACTACTCAGTTGTCTTCAATCCCGATAACATTGCAGCAGTTGATGCAGGTGAATTACAAATGGCGCTTGGAATGATGTTCATTGGTGCAGTCGGTAAATCTGCTCAATTCCCACTTCACGTTTGGCTTCCAGACGCTATGGAAGGACCAACACCAGTATCCGCTCTTATCCACGCAGCAACCATGGTCAACGCAGGATTGTATCTTGTAGCTCGTATGTTCCCATTCTTTGGTGCTCCATCAATGGCCGGTGAACTCGTTGATCTTGCATTCATCATCGCAGCAATCGGTGGTATTACCGCCGTTATGGCTGCTGCAATTGCCTTTGTTCAAGATGATTTGAAGAAAGTGCTTGCGTATTCTACGATGAGTCAACTTGCATACATCTTCACTGGACTTGGTGCAGCGTTATGGCTTGCCAACACACCTGGAATGGAAAAATATGCAATCGTCGCCTTTGGTGCAGCTCTGTTCCACCTCTTTAACCACGCAATGGCAAAAGGAATGCTGTTCATGGCAAGCGGTTCAGTCATTCACGAAATGCATCATGCACATCACGACCTGCATCATCATGACGATCATGGAGATGAACATGGAGACGACCATCATGACGATCATCACGATGACTTCGATGCACAATCGATGGAGAACATGGGCGGACTTGCATCCAAGATGCCAATTACCGCTACAGCAATGCTCGTAGGTTCAGCTTCAATTATGGGTCTACCATTGATTGGTGGATTCTGGTCCAAAGAAGGTATCATCGCAAATACTTGGAGAGTTGCTCGCGAAGAGCCATTGTTCTGGTTCCCAGCTTTCTGTGTTCTTTTGGGTGCAGCAATGACTGGCTTCTACATGTCGAGAATGTGGCTCAAGACGTTTGCTGGTAAACCAAAGACAGAAGTTGCAGCAAACGTTCATGAGAACACCCCATGGATTCCAATTCCACTGGTAACTCTCACCTTCGTATCCCTTTCAAGCGTCATTCTCGCAGGAATGATGTTTACCCATTGGTCAAGTGACAGTGGCTATGCATTCTTCAGTGAGAAGGGATTAATCGACGGTCTCATTTACGAATTTGAACACATCTTCCTCAATTCTGATGCCTTCTTCTTCGTACTGACCTATGTTGTAATCTTCATCGGAGCCATTGTTGGACCCGGCCTTGCAATGGCATTGTATGGTGGAGCACTCAAAGAAGGCGAGAAAGCCAAAGGATGGATGCAACCGATCATCAATCTCTCTGCTCGTGTCAACGAGAAGCGTGGTTTCGACAACAGCGCTTGGGCTGATTCAGGCCTTTCAGTTGCCCTCAAGGAACGACTGTACTTCGATAAGTGGTATGATACTGCAATGCTCAAACTCGTTGCTGGATTTGCAGTTCTCAGCGCAACCTTTGATCGTAAGGTCATCGATGGAACAATCAAGACCATCGAACGCTCATCTCAGAAGATTTCCCTCAGCGTTCGTAAACTTACAACGGGGTCTGCTCGTGATTACATCATGATGGCGGCATTAGGTGTCCTCGTCATCTATGCAATGTTGGAGGTGATGCTTTGAGTATCGATTACCTATCACTCATGGTCGTCTTGCCAATCATGGCAAGTATCTTCCTGCTTGTTCTTACCTCACGCCTTTCGGAAGGGGCTCGACGAAAGTTTGACTCTTCTATTCGAATGGCAAGCCTTGGAATTACTCTGGCCATGTTCGCGCTTGCAACGCTCATGTTCTTCGGTGAAATTGGTAATGTTGATTGGACAGGTATCGCTTTCAACAACTTTGAATTTAGAGAATCTTATGTTTGGATTGAACCACTAGGAATCGAATGGAGTGTCGGTGTCGACGGGCTGTCCTTCCCAATGGTTTGGCTGACAACACTTCTCTTGCCAATTACGATCATCGCTACTTGGAATGAAAAAGCGGGAGCAACCTACTTCCCACTCATTCTCATGATGGGTGGTGCACTTATCGGTGTCTTTGTCGCACTTGACATGTTCATGTTCTATGTGTTCTGGGAATTGACATTGATTCCAATGTTCTTCCTTATCCTCAAGTGGGGTGGAAAAGACAGAAAGTATGCTGCTCAGAAGTTCTTCATCTACACTTTCACAGCATCCGTTGTCATGCTTCTTGGTTTGTTCACTATGTATTTCCTCATGGATACTCAAACCTTCTCAATGGTAGATATGGTTACTGAGGCAAATGGTGCGAACAGCAGTGGCGTTTGGCTTGGTCTTGAAGTTCAGAAAGCACTCTTCATCATGCTCATGCTTGGATTCCTCGTGAAACTTCCTGCTGCACCATTCCATACTTGGCTGCCCGATGCTCACGTACAAGCACCTACAGGTGGTTCAATGCTGCTTGCTGGTGTTATGCTGAAGATGGGTGCTTACGGAATGTTCAGACTTCCAATCTCTCTCTTCCCACACGCTCTTGAAGAATTCAGATTCATCATCATGCTGATTGGTTTGATCTCCCTTGTATGGGGTGCAATCGTTTGTCTTGGTCAAACCAACCTCAAGAAGATGGTAGCATATTCCTCAGTTTCTCACATGGGTGTTATCCTCCTTGGTATAGCAAGTATGCAACCTCTTGGATGGGCTGCAGCTCTCTTCATGATGTTCGCTCACGGAATTATCAGCCCAATGCTCTTCGCAGTTTGTGGTGCCTTCAAGCATCATTATCACAGCATGGAAATCGGTGCAATGCGTGGAATGGCAAAACATTCCCCATGGCTTGCAACGAGTATGATGTTTGGTTGGATGGCATCTCTTGGTCTTCCGCTTCTTGCAGGATTCGTTGCAGAATTGATGCTCATGGTTGCCTATTGGCATGCATATGGATGGTGGATTCTTCTACCTGGTCTCGTTCTTGCGCTTACAGCAGCCTACTATCTGTGGTCGATGCAACGAACGATCTTCGAAGGTGGAGATGACACTCAACCACCAGAAAGTCTGCATGGCGAACCAGTACCTGATATTGCGAACTCAGAAAAATTAGCAATGCTTCTCCTCGCCGCATTTACAATTCTCTTTGGAATCATGCCATGGATTTTCCTTGACATGATGGATATATGGACGCAGAATGCCATGAAATTCCTAGGGTTTGGTGCTTGAAATGACTGCTAATACATTTGACATGGATTTGCTCCAAACGCTTGGGCCTGAGCTCACAGTATTCGTTGGTTTGCTTCTGATTATGATCGTTCCAAATCTTGGAAATGGTACATTCCGTATCCCTGGAACCCAGATTCGACTCCCTTGGTTCCTTGGAGGTACTCGATACAAGGCAGTATCTTCTCCTCGTTTGCCGGGACTCATTGCGGTATTGACAATGTTGATTGCTCTAGTTCAGGTCATTTGGTATCTTCTCGATTCAAGTTCCATTAGTGAAGACGTAACCAGCGAAAGCGGTTATGAGATTCTCAAAGTGAATTTGTTCTCCCGTCTATTCGAGGGTATTTTCTTCGCAGCGCTCCTCCTTGCAGCTCTTGCATCGCTTGACAGACTTCCAACTGGATCGATGAAGAGTGATGACATCGACGTTCTCTTCAACAACCGCCGACAAGCAGATTTCTACATCCTTATGCTCACATCCGCACTTGGAATGAGCGTTGTTGCGCTTGCTCAAGACATGTTCGTTCTCTTCATTGGACTTGAACTTGCATCGTTCTCAACATATGTTCTGGTTGCCTTCCACAAGGAAACCCGAGCAGGATCTGAAGGTGGTGCCAAATACTTCATCGTTGGTTCAGTTGCTTCCGCAGTAGGTCTCTATGGTCTTTCAATGCTCTATCTATGGGCTGGATCATTACAATTCGATGTTCTTGCAGCAACATGGGCTTCTGACGGTGCGACTTCATTGAGTATGATGGCGCTAGGATTTGTACTCGTTGGTTTTGCATTCAAGATCAGTGCAGCACCGTTCCACTTCGCCGCACCTGATGCTTATTCTGGAGCAAACAGCCCCGTTGCAGGTGTTCTTGCAACAGCCAGTAAAGCAATGGGAATGCTCGGACTTATGCGTGTTCTCTTGCTAATTACTATTCCTGATGCTGCAGCAGAAGATGAATCCGCTATCTGGATTGGCTTACTTGGTGTTATGGCTGCTGTGACAATGACATGGGGCAATATCGCAGCCCTTGGCAGCGAGAATCCAAAGCGTATGCTCGCTTACTCTTCGGTTGCTCATGCAGGATACATGCTTGCAGCACTTACTGCAATTGGTGCATGGAATTGGGGCCTTGTTGAAAACGGTGGAGATGCAAAGGATGTCGTTGTTGCAGCGCTTCTCTTCCACATGGTCGTTCTCGTCTTCTTCAAACTTGGAGCCTTCCTCGTATTGGGTCTGCTTGAAATGGAAGGCGGCGCATCTCGTTTGTCTTCACTCTCTGGGCTTGGAAAGCGAGAACCATTGATTGCAGTTGCTATGTTCCTGTTCATGATCTCTCTTGCAGGTGTTCCGCCAATGGCTGGATTCCTCTCGAAACTTTTGGTCATCATGGGAATTGTTGAAGTTGCTACAGGATCGGGTTCACTCGATTCATTGATGGATGCTCACTGGGTTTGGTGGCTAGCACTCCTTATGGTTCTTAACAGCGCAATTTCGATGTTCTATTATCTGCGTATTGGCGTCGTCATGTACTTCCATGAGCCTGAAGAAGGCCGTCAAGGACCGCTTCCTTCTGGTGTATCAATTCGACTTGCAATTGCAATCTGTGCAATTGGAACAGTTGCCTTTGGACTTGTTGGTGGCGAGTTAATCGACCTCTGCCGTGATGCAGCCCAATCCCTCGGTTGAAGAGGGTGCCTTCAAGAGGGGTTGACCTCTCCGTTTACATGGTGAGCCTCGATGGGACGACGTCATGAAGAAAAAGTGGACGTAGAAGAACTCGCTCGTCTGGAGAATCCAGAGGGCTCTCCAGGAAAGATTCGTGTTAAACTTCCAAATGGTGGGAAGAAGCGTGGAGAGTTTGGATTCAAAGGTGAAATGTTTGCCCTTGCTGAAGAGATTCTAGGCGGTCGCCGTGTTACTGTTCTATGTGCAGATGGGGAAACCCGTATGGCACGTATACCTGGAAAAATGCGTCGTCGACAATGGGTTCGCGAAGGCGATCTTATCATTGTCTGGCCATGGGATTTCCAAGATTCAAAAGCGGATGTGAAGCATCGCTATACAAAGACACAGGCTATGTATTTGTCAAGAAAACAAGTCCTTCCCGAAGTTGTTGACATGTTTGGTATGAACGACCGTGTAGACGATGATGACGATGATGATGACCTGTTCGGTATCTCTGATGCTCCTGAGGCTGATGATGATGATGACTTGTTTGGCACAGATGACGACGATGATGACGATGATGACGACGACTTGTTTGGAAGTGATGATTCGGTTGAAGAAATCGTTGAAGAGCCAGCCGCAGTAGAAGAATCGGCAGAATCGGTTGAACCAGAACCGCTTGACGATGATGACGACGACGACGATGATGATATCGACGCATTGTTTGCTTAATCATCGGAGGATTGATGTCCCTCCTCAACAAACTCACAACAGGAAGGGTACACCATGTCTCGTTCAGAAGATGATTGGGATGAGCTCAGTGAGCGTACAAGCCAACGACGTAAGTCTCGCAAAAAGCGCAACAAACGCTCTATGTCACTGGATGAACAAGCAGATGCTGATTTTGATGAACGCCATGCATCCAAATTCGTCGAAGATTTAGCCGGGAAAAACAGTTCATTCAACTGGATGAAAGATGAGCGCAATAAGCGAATGTTCAATCAGATTGAAAATCGTATACAAGGGGCAATAGGAGGTGGTTCTTATGACTGGGTTGATCGAAGAGTCTTCGACCAAGTCTTTGATCGACTTACATTGATGTCTCTCTACAAGATGATGAATTCCGGTATTTTAGATACTCTCGATTTCCCGATTGCTCGCGGAAAAGAAGCCCATGTATTCCACGGAACTGACCATGATGGCAAATCAGTTGCCGTGAAAATTTTCCATACATCAAATGCAGTCTTCAAGAATCTCATGCAATACATCGAGGGCGATCCTCGCTTTGGTGGTCTTCGTCGCCGTCATCGAGATCTCGTCGACATTTGGGTGCGAAAAGAGCATCGTAACCTAACACGTCTCCACCGCTGGGGCTTACCTGTCCCTCGCCCAATCGCCGTTCAGAAAAATGTCCTAGTGATGGAATATCTTGGTAGTGAAACTCAACCTTCTCCAAAGTTACGAGATGTCCGAGTCGAAGACCCTCAACCTGTATTCGATACCATGCTTGAATTCTTGGCAGTATCTTGGCAGAAGGCAGATCTCGTTCATGGGGACTTTTCACCATTCAACATCCTGTGGCATAATGGAGGCCCAATTGTTATCGATGTAGGTCAGGGTGTTGTTCAACACCACCCAAAGGCGAAAGAATTCCTTGTCCGAGATGTTACGAGATTGGTTGAATGGGCGAACAAAAATGGTATTGACATCACTCTTGCAGATGCAATGTATGATGTCTTAGAAATGGATTTATCACACGTTTATCGAACTGAAGAGGAATGAATCACTCTTCTTCCCAAACAATGTGTTCATCTTCAGCCATTTCCATCATATCGTCAACGGCTTCCTCATCATCAGGATCAACTTGACTCGCTTTGAGTTTACGACCTCTTCGTTCAGTAACATCTGCTAGGCCTGGAACAAGTCCATCAAATCCATCAGGACGATCTTCACTGTCTTCCTTAGCTTCGATGTAATCCAATGAACGATTGTCGAATTTCATTCGCTTTCTACGTCGTTCAAGGAATGAGAGAACAGTTCCATGCTCAGAGCCGCCGGCAAGCATTTCAACAGCCTGTCGTGCAAGTCCAATTCCCTCAGCATCTCCCACCAAGACAACAGTTGACTTGTAAATCGTAATTTCAACATCGGTTAAATTTTCAATCAATCTGCGTACCTTGCCTTGACTTCCGATGATTCGAGCACGAATTCTTCGCTGTTGATGAGAACGCTTTCCAACAAAATCTTTCAAATCAACCATCTCAAAGAAATTCTCATCTTCAAGCAACCGAATTGCTGCTTTTGGAGCCATACCTCTTCCAATTGCTTTGATAACATCAGGAAATTTTAGGGCTTTAATTGGGTCATACGACCCAGGTTCTCCCCAAACGACCTCAACATCTCCAGTCTCAGAATCTATGTGGAATTCTTTGGCCCCAGATGCATTTCTCAAGGACTTTGCAGTCGAACCCTTGGAACCGATGAGAACAGCAATTCTGTCCTTTGGAATACGGGGGAGCCCTTGTCGCATACTTACCACGCACAGGCCGATGTTTTTCAATCCCGCTGTTGAAGCCATGCTACAACAAAGCCCGCACAAAGAAGTGCAATCATAGTAGGAGCAAATGAAGGAACAAGGCCTGGAGACGAAATATCAGCACCTGTTACAACCATGTAATGGTCGTTGTTGATCTCACTGTTTTCATCGATGAGGTTTGAAGGGTCAATACGTACACGTAGGTCATATTGCCCTGTATTTGGCACAGTATAATTCCACGTTAATGAGACAACACCTGTGCCCAAAGACCCTGCTGGAAGGGTTTGAATTTGCATAACAGTCCATTCTGTAGTAGCACTACGATCGGCAGGGGCAGCCTCTAAACTAACTGCAACAGGTCCTGGGTATATCTTATTCGAGCGAAGTTCACCAGAAATTGTAATGTTACCAAATGTCTCTCCAGGCCGAACAACAAGTCGGTCAACATCTGTCTCGGTTATATTCCAATAAAGGTCGAGGCCAGGCATGACTTGGAAAGCAGTTGGCTCAGTCGTTTCGCTGTTTCCTGCTTCATCGACAATCGTTGCTCTTAGCATAAGGTATTGGCGCGACTTTGTAGCCCAGTTTGCAAGTGCAAGATCACGGTCAAGGCCAGAGCCAGGTACTTCGAGCCACTGACCTGAGAGGTCCGGAGTCAGGCCTACACCGTTTAAATCAAATCCATATTGTAGTGAAATCTCACTTTCATCAATACCTGAGAGTACATCATATGCTGCAAAAGAAATGTTTGCTTGTCCAATCAAATCTGTAGTCAGAGGATCAACAGTCCATCCCACCATTTCAGGGATAGTGGTATCGACTTGCACGGTTGATGTGATCATGTTTCCAACATTTCCAACTCTATCTGTTGCTCGTAATTCAAGAGTATGATTTCCTTCCTCTAGGCTAATCGTATGCGTATTTGTGGTCATGGTGGCCCATGCTCCAGAATTAATTTTTAATTCGATGATATCAACTCCCGATCCGGTTCCATCATTGGCTGCATCCAAAATGCCTGATAGTTCAACGCTGGTAGAGGATTGCCATGTCGTCCCACTCCCAATTACAATCGAAGACATCGTTGGTCCAGTTCGGTCAATGCCCATGAATAACGTCGAAGTGTTGCTCAATCCAGAATCATCGTAAACAGTAAGCCGAGGATTCCAAGTCCCCTCTAAAAAACTTCCAGTCGACCAGTCCCAACCATATGCCAGACTGGAAGGTCCATCTGTTGATGGAGCCCCTGGTCCTGGGACGTTTTGTATAGTTGCTCGATCAAAATCATCATCAGAAACACCGTATCTAAATTCTAAGGTGCCCGATTCGTCAATCCCAAACCATGCCCTATCGGTACTGCTTGCCCCAGTCCCTACATCTGGAGAGAGTACGGTGAATGCTGTGATTTCTGGAACGTGATTATCAATTGTGAATTCTCCTGTTGTGGTAACAGTAGAGTCGTCCACGTCAGTATCCCACCCCGTTGCTCGCATTGTGTACGTCCCATTGGCAACCGATGTTGAATCAAAATTAAACAGCCAAGGCGAGCCTGTAAGGTTTGTAAGCGTAGAATAAGATCCGCCTTGCAACGCAATTTCGACCAAAATGGAATCGATTGTCCCAGTACCCGAGATACTGAGTGTAACAGTCTTCAAACCTGTAACTGATTCTGATTGGACTGGACCATTAGAAAACGTGATGCTTGCAGCCGATGAAGAGTGAATGATCTGTTCTTCTTTAAGATGCAATTCATGGTCAAAATCAAGCGGGAGAATGGAAATCAGCAAGAGGGAAATGATGCCGACTGCAACCGCTCTGCTCCCCATGCTTTTGCTACAGATGGGACCTCCCTTCAAATCTCCCCTTCACGCAGAAGTTTTTTTGCTAACTTTTAGGGTTCTTTAGAGATGGGTTCAAGTGCTTTGCATGTCGTGGGAAAAGCATGGCACGAAGGGCGTATGTGGTCTGCTGTGTATTGCTGATGATGACTTCATTGGCTCCAACCTCTGTTAGTTCCTATGATAGCGGAGGCATTCAAGCCTCAAATTCTACTCTTAGCATCATGCCTGCCGACCCCTCTGCTGGAGGCTCGATTGAAGGTTCACTAACCCTTCAGAATACGAATTCACAAACAGCTTTTGATGTACAATATTCTTTTTATCGCAATGGAATCTCGTCCAATAATCGTATCATAACGAGCACCGTTACCATTGATGCTAACAGCTTCGAAACAGTAACTGGGCAATGGGATAATTTGGTTGAAGGTGAGAACAAACTCTGGGTGACGTATTCCTACAATGGTCAACCCGAAGTTGAATTTTACCATTCTTTTACTGTTCAAGGTCTGCCGAACCTTAGAGTAACTGAAACAGTACTCACCCCGAGTACAGGTCTTCATTCTGGTGACACGGTCTCTTTGAGTGCAAAAGTGACGAATATCGGTTCAGTAGATGCACAGTCATCGTTCCTTGAGATAAATTATCCTGGATCAATCACCGATGTACAACTTCAAACACCAGCGATTAACGCCAGCGAATCTGTTTGGGTTAACACGACTTTTATTGCTCCAATTACCGGCTCCTATGATCTCATTCTAACTCCAGATTGTCGGGACGAAATACTGGAAGCGACTGAGCAAGGAAAAGAGGAGACGGTCTCCTTTGTTATCGAGCCAAGGATGGATTTAACACACGTAGGAGAGATACTCATCACTCCAACAGTTGGATCTTTAATTGGCCCATGGACTGTTTCTGGCACCATCGCAAGAGAATCAGGAGATGGCACGCTTGAGGTTCCAATGGTCATAGAATTGCGTGAGGGGGCATCAATAGTCAGCTCACTTCAGCCGTTTTCCGTGAGCGTCTTTGGAACAGGCTATTCCCAACACGCTTGGACAACCTCAATAGAGAGTTCCAACATTGCAGGTCTGAGTGATGGCCAATATTCATTGGTTGCCCGAATTGACCCCTTCCAGACGGGTGAATTCGAGCAAGAGAGTACGGAAAATGACGATGCTATTACCACCTTTACCCTTCCAGAGATACCAGATGTGTACGTTGATCCTCTTGCTTTACCAAATATGACATCTGTATCAGCAGGTTTGCCACTTGATTGGTCAATGACTGCGACAAATACTGGTGATATTTCTGTCAATGGAAATTTCCTCTATTCTTGGGAAGGGCAATCCTTCCAATCTGGTCTTATCACTCTTCAATCAGGAAGCAGCTTTACCTACACTGTTTCCCTGTTAACTTCTCTCGGCGCACACACTGCAGAACTTGATGTTCAATGGCAACCAGCAACCAATTCTTATGATCGAAATCCAACCAACAGTCGAGCCTCTGGCTCAGTCCAAGTTGAAGCAAATCTACAACTTGAATGGGATGAAAACACGCAGGTATTGCTTGACAAGGATGGTGAACCTGCAAGTTTCCCACTTGAGTCTGGTGAAGAATATACACTCAGTCTATCGTTGAAATCAACTCGAGGATCTGGCGATGTTTCCATAACATGCAAGAATAGCCAAGCCACATGGTCTGTATCTGAGATTGTTATTGAGAATCCCGGCGATAGAGCAGATGTTTCTTGTACATTCAAAGCATCTGGGAAGTTGACAACGATTCAACTCGTACATTCGCCGTCCTCTACAATGACAACAACGTTTGAGCGTTCGTATTCAACAGCCTTCACAGAGGATAGCAGCAATGCAAATGCTGAAAATAGTGGTACAGGAACTGCAATTCTGATGTTTATTGGAGCACTTGTGCTCATCGGATTCTTGGTTGGAGCAATCCTTCTCACTCGCGATAGTGAAGATGAAGTTGAGCGAGATATTTTCAATTATTGTCCCGCTTGTGATGGTGAACTTGAAGGTGATGAAAACCGCTGTCCTCATTGTTCATTCAATCTACGTAAAGCTCGTTCACAGTTCCATGAATGTTCTGAATGTGCTGAATCCGTTCCTGATCTCATGGAAAATTGCCCATACTGTGGAGCAGAACAAGATGTGAATTCATACTTCGAACGCAGAGAACGTCGAGTTCGAGAGGTGCCTGAAGAGAAGGAACTCGTCTCCTTACCTGAGGAAGACGAAAATGAAATCGTTAGTGGAAGCGAAGATTTCGCTTCCGCAGTCAAAGAATTTGGCTATGATGAAGATAATCTTGAAGATGAATGGGATGAGAATGTAGTCGCTGCTGAAGAAGAAGTTACTGCTGCATACGATCGACGATATGCAGATGAACTCTCCATGGAGGACATGACTGATGAAGAAATTGAAGAAATGCAGAATCAGGTTGTCACAACCCTAAAGACCGCAAAAGAAGCATTCGAAGGGCATGATTTGGACGCATTCTTGCCGACAAAAGACTCGATGAAATCTCTCAAAGATGATGGGACAGATAAAGATGGAGATGCCTGGAATACACTCTCAGCAAGCGATGCAGAAATCAGAGAAGACCTGTTCGAAATTACTGGCGAAGAAGGCGTTCTACCCGGCGACAAGGTCGTAGTTGGCATGGGCTTGATAGATAGTTCACTTGCTGGAAATGAGATCAGCGAGGCCTCGCATAATTTCACTGTTGAAGATGATTCAGAACCGCTATCAACAGGTTCTGAAGAACCGAAGAAGGAAGTTAAGCCACGTCGTCGCCCTCGTCGAAAGACAGAGTCTGCTAAGGAAACTGCAGATTGTGGTGCTTGTGGAGCAGTTATCGCTGTAGATGCGACCGAATGTCCTACATGCGGCGCTAAGTTCGAGTAACCAGGCAAGTCTGTTGAAAGAACGCCTGTCAGCACTCATAGGGTTCGTCATCGCTTTCGCTCGGTCCAAATTCGCTTCACTCAGGCAGACTAGGAGACATGAGCCTCACGTTTGAACGCTTCCCTTTTCGGCGCGCTTTTCATATTCTTGTGTATGCTGGGGGTGTTCATGCAGCATCGAACGCTCACCGCTTTCGTCGCATTGACAATGCTGCTCGTATCAACATCTGGATGTCTTGGTCTCCTCCAAGGAAGAGAGTACATGGAATCACTTCGAGGGGATCCAGAACAATCAAAATCATTTACTCCCCTTTCGATAGACCACACTTTTGTCAATGCTCAACAAGAACAATGGGATGAAGATTTCAAAATTGACTCTGCTGTAACTGAAATATCGGTTTATTTCAAAGTCTCATTCTTCCTTTCTGATGTAATCAGCGACGAAGTCGATCCCCGTTATGTTGACGTCTCAATCAAAGATGCAAACGGAAATGAGGTGTGGTCTAAGAGAACAACAACGACAGAAAGTACACTCGAAGAGAAGATTGAACCACAAGAAAGCGGTAAATTCCTCTCTGGTGATTGGAATGTATTCATTGAAGCGAGCGGCGGTGGTTTAGCAGGCATTGGAGAAGACAGTTTCCTTGTGACAATTACCGTTACTAGAACATGTATTTTGTTTCCACAAGATGATGGGGAATGCGTCACTCTGTGAACAGTGATTGATCACAAGCGTGCCTTCTACTACAGTTTCTACACTTTCCTTCACGCTCATGATTCCGCTTCGCACCGCCTTGAATCATGAGTTTCTGAACTTCTTTGATGTTGCTATGGAGTAATTCCTTGGCATGTTCATCCCAGAACACTTGATGTGCATCTTCTTCACCATACTTCAGAACGCCATATGGAGGTGATTTACTGGTGTTAGTCTCCACAAGGGAAATGTACGCTAAAAGTTGTAATCGATGCGATTGATGAGGCTTTTTTGGGACTCTTCCGGTTTTTTGTTCGACAGGGATGAATTCCCCGTCGATAATAACGATTTGATCAGGTCTTCCTCTCAATCCGGTATTTGCATCTTGCAACAATCCGCTTGAGACATCATCATCCGAGTACACAATTTCAGTGCCTTCGTCAATTCCAGCCCGGT
>JBMZTB010000006.1:0-45266 GCA_049623485.1 Candidatus Poseidoniaceae archaeon | reverse complement strand
TCTCTGATTTCAGTTTCTGAAATTGATTGTTTCAATGGAAGACTTGTACTTCAGAAGGCAGAACTTCCATTGAGAGTGGTGTTGAACCAATGTTTTCTCCATCGATGTTGATCGCCGTAGGCTCTGGTGTTTCAATCTGCAATTGTTTGAATTGATGGTAATCAACTCGGGGATGGAAGACGTGTCTTCCTTCTTTCTTGAGAAGTCCAAACGCCTTCAAAATATCCCTACGTGTCATCTTTTTCAAGATTCCAATATCCATTAAGCCATCATCGAGAGATGCTCCTGGAGCAAGCGGCAATAGTGAGCCTCCAGTTTGACTGTTCTGAATTAAGAACAAGGTGAAATCATCTTCCATCTTATGTCCATCTAAGTAGAGACTTGCATGCCTTCGGTTATTCGCCATAATGGCCATAAGAATCCCAACGTCGTATCGAATGCTCCCCATCCAACGCATCTTTTCAGCCTTGATTGTGGAATCCACACCAAGGCCCCATGTCACCAAGTTGTGGCTGTATCGAATCATCTTTCCTTTGGTGTTGCCAGGAAGCCCTTCTGTCAATTCAACTCGTGCAAGATCGATGGCCTGAGTCGCTCCGTTGACAATTCTTGAAACTGCATCTTCCGTACTTTTGATTCCTAGATCATGTGCTTGAGAATTCCCTGTTCCTGCAGGAATTAAACCAAATCGAATCGTTGAGTTATCCTTCGATTGCATCATCCAGCCAGTAATGCTCTCCGAGAGACTTCCATCTCCCCCAACAACAGCAATTGCTTGATCGGATTGAACATCCAATGAAGATACGATATTCACAAGATGACCAGAATGTTCGGAGATGTGCATTTCAACTTCAATATCTGATGCCTCCAGCAGTTGTTTCGCTGCTTCAGCAACCTTCATCCCTTTCTTTTTCCCAGAATAGGGATTAACAAGCATGAAGACTTTTGATGGTGCTGTTCCATCATTTGATGGCTTGATAAAGACTTGAGCAGGCATTGGTCGGTGCAATCCTTTCCGCTTTTTACTTCCGACATCGGGTTGAAAATCAATGATTGAAGGTGTGTTTGAATCGTTTGAAGTCTCACCATCAGCAGAGGCCATGTTTTGGGACAAGAACTCCTCGGCATGAACTCTTCCCCATTTTAGGGATTAAACCAAGCACTCATGAAGAGATGGCTTCTGGGCTGGGATGGAGGGTCATGATGAATTGGTCAGAATCTGAAGTCGAATTCATGCACAGGGCCCTTGCTGTGGCTGAACGCGGCAGAGGCAACGTCAGTCCAAACCCTCTTGTCGGCTGTGTCCTGGTAAAAGATGGTGAAATTATTGCTGAAGGTTGGCACGATCATCTCGGAGGATTGCATGCTGAACAGATGGCCATCCACGATGCAGAAGCAAAAGGAAAGTCCCCCAATGGAGCAACGGCCTATGTCACACTCGAACCTTGCAATCATTATGGCAGAACACCGCCATGCACTGAAGCATTGCTTTGGTCGGGGGTCAAAAACGTCGTTGTTGCCCACCATGACCCAAATCCTACAGTTCGAGGCCAAGGCATTGGAGTTCTAGAGAAAGCTGGAGTCAATGTCAAGACTGGGTTGCTGGAGAACGAAGCCCGTCAACAAATGAAGCCATTTCTCCATTGGTGCGAGCATAGAAGGCCGTTGGTAACTGTCAAAATGGCTGTTGATGCCAATGGATCTGTTGATGACCGCTCAGAACAAGCCCAACGATTCACTAGCGAAGGATGTTTGGATGAAGTCCATCGTTTGCGCATGGATTGCGATGCAATCTTAGTCGGTGCGGAAACAATTCAGCGTGACAATCCTTCACTCACAGTTCGAAGAGTCGAAACACAGCGACAACCATTACGAGTTGTTCTCGATCCTCATGAGCGAACCAATTCTGATGCGACTGTCTACAATGATGATCATGAAACATTGCGCATCGGTTCTGACTTTACTGGATTGATTCCCCTGCTGAATCGATTGGGAGACTTAGAATGTCAACGAATCCTCGTAGAAGGGGGACCAAAAACAGTCCATTCTTTCCTTGCTGAAGGATTGGTCGATGAGTTTTATTTGGTTCAAAGCAATGTCATCCATCAACAACCGATTGCTTCCAACATTGATGATGAGGTCTTATCCAATTCAGGACTTGCCTTTGTTCGACATGAACAATGGGGCGATGAGGCCGTTTCAGTATGGACGCGTACGCCTCTTGAGTAATGCTGTTGAGAGCGGGCGATGCAGGATTCGAACCCACGTCCCCGGCTCCGAAGGCCGGAAGGATATCCAGACTACCCCAATCGCCCAATTCAATCCAGTTGGCTTCCCTTTTTGAAGGGGTTGGTGTGAAGGAATCGTGCTTCAAAGAGATGCAAGGCTTCCACCGAGGAGAAGCATCGGAACAATGTAGCCAAGAATTGTCAAGTATCCAAGAATAAATCCAGCGATTCCTTGGCCGGCACCGATTCCTGAGCGACTCCCTTCTGCTTGGCCAAGATGACCAAAAATGATGGCAAGAATTCCGAACAACCATCCAACTGCCCATGTAACGCAAATCAGCCAACCAAGCAAGTAACAGGTAATTCCGAGAATACCCATGACCAATCCAGTGACTGCCATTCCGTTTCCATTTTGTTGAATCATGATCTGTTGTGCCATCATTGGTTGCGTAGTTGTGCCGTACAACATTGGTTGCACTGGCTGAGTTTGCATGGGTTGTTGAACTGGATTCACTTGAATTGGAATCGATTGTGGAGGCTGATTTGAGGGCATTGACCCATCCGGTTGCATGGTCATGGTTCAACCATGTCGATTTTGAAGATTCCGCATCTAAACTGCTCGAGGAGCGGCTTGATTGACTGAAGGAGAAACTCCTGCAGCATATCGCTCAAAGTTTGTATTGAACATCTCAGCCAACTTATCGGCTGTTGCGTCATAAGCATCCTTGTCATCCCATGTTGTTCTTGGTTGCAAGACATCGGAAGGAACATCTGGGCATGAAGTAGGCACTTCAAATCCAAATCGACCATCTGTGATGTATTCGACATTGTCGAGATCGCCATCGAGTGCAGCGTTGAGCATTGCCCGAGTATACTTGATTTTCATTCGGTTTCCAACGCCGTATGGACCACCGTTCCATCCAGTATTGATGAGCCATGCAGTGGAACCGTTTTGTTCCATTTTCTCTGATAGAAGATCAGCGTAAACACCAGGGTGCATTGGCATGAATGGTTCTCCAAAGCAGGCAGAGAAGGTCGCTTGAGGTTCCTTCACACCGATTTCAGTTCCAGCAACCTTTGCAGTGTATCCAGATATGAAGTGATAAGCAGCTTGTTCTGGAGTAAGACGGGAGATTGGTGGAAGAACTCCAAACGCATCACAGGTCAGGAAGATAACATTCTGAGGATGCCCACCGCGTGAATCTGCAGTTCTATTATCGATGAATTCGATTGGGTAAGAACCGCGTGTGTTCTGTGTTTTACTTACATCGGTAAAGTCAGGAACGCCATCAGCATCGAGAACAATGTTTTCGAGAACTGTTCCTCGTCGTCGTGTGGTTGCAAAGATTGCAGGTTCATCTTCTTCTGAAAGATCGATGAGTTTTGCATAGCACCCGCCTTCGAAATTGAAGACACCATTTGCGCCCCATCCATGCTCATCATCGCCGATAAGTGCGCGCTTAGGGTCTGCTGACAGAGTTGTCTTTCCAGTACCAGAAAGGCCAAAGAAAATGGCTGTATTCTCTCCGTTGGTATTTGCCGAACAGTGCATAGGAAGAATTCCTTTCTTAGGAAGGATGAGATTCATGACAGAGAAAATCGACTTCTTGATCTCTCCTGCATATCTGGTTCCACCGATAATGACTTCCCCAGCCGCATAATTCACAATCACAAAACATTGTGAGTTTAACGAAGCGTCGTCAGCTTCGAAATGAGGGGCATGGAAGACTGTGAAATCCGGTGTGTGTGATGCTAATTCTTCAATCGAAGGTCGAACGAACATGTTTCGAGCGAAGGTGCTGTGCCAAGCATTGTGTGTGATGACACGGATTGGAAGCGCTTCAGAAGGTTCAGCTCCACATGCGAGATCTTGTACGAAGAGGTGTTCTTGCTCGGATAGAAATTCAACGACTTGAGAACGCAATCTTTCGAACGTTGCAAGGTCTGTAGAGATGTTCACATCTCCCCAATTTACATCATTTGTGGTGGATTCTTCATCGACGATGAATTTGTCATTTGGAGAACGTCCGGTACGCTCACCAGTCTCGGTTACAAGGGCGCCATGGGCACTGAGAATTCCTTCGTTTCTTGCAATCGAAATGTCAAGCAGTACATCGGTATCAAGGTTCCAATGAACATCCCCTTTGGGGTTTAATCCATGTGCTGTTAGGGGGGTTGATGTCGGGGTGGAGGTCTCCGCCATGCATATTCCACCCGCGCTCTGTCTTTGTCCCTTTCTATTCGGCCATAGAAAAATTAAGCAAGAATTGACCTTCAAGGGGGAGGTTTGAAACAGGACTTTGGGGGAGAGGATATCATGGAGGAGGAAACTTCTGACCACGACCCCGTGGAAGACGAAGTCCTTCGAAAGAAGAATTTCGACCGTGGCATGGGTGTCGATTTAGATCGATTCCTCATCACAGACCCAGAGCCTGTGGTCGAAGAAGAAGACGAACGACCAGCCTCGGTTGAAACCGATGCTGCAATTGGTGAAATCGCTGACTTCTTTTCCGCCCCAAATACTGAACGAGAAGAACCAGGAGCGATCAAGCGAGACGGAACCGTCGATGCACCAGCTGCAGAAGATTCCGTTACGGATCTCGCCGTACATGGTGAGAGGCGAATTGGCTTTGGACTCCTTGTTGGCATGGTCTTGGTCTGGTCTGTCCTTGGATGGGTTGTCGGAACTGCATTGCCACCGTTGCTTGGAGGACCGCTGCTCATCATCATGGGTTTGTCTGGACTGTGGGCTGGAGAGAAATGGATTCCAATACAAAGAATGCATTTGCTCGGTGTGACATGGGTCATCATTTCGATGAAAATCCTTTACGGGTTTGCACTCGATGCGCATCATTGGGGTTGGTTTGACAACTCACCCTTGGGTTCTGATGAGACCTTAGGGTTGTCTCTTCTCGCACTGATCGGGTTCAATGTCTACATTGCTCAGCGTCATAATGACGATGCAATTGCAGCCCAAGCAACGTTGGTTCTGCTTGCCCTTGGAAGTGCTACAGGAGCACTCTATGACGAAATTGGAGTCGCCACGATGATCTTGTTGGGAACTCTCTCCATGCATGGTCTTGCTGTATTCAGAAATTCAGGAAACCTAGCAAGCCTTGGAATTGCAGTCTCATACCTGTGGATTGGAATCCATTCCTTCTCGCAAGAATGGCAACTCGCAGGTATTCAAATCGTCTCCTTCGATGATGAACTTCTCCTCTTCATGCTCATGTTTGCAGTTACTGCAACCAATGCGGTTATCGCCACACAATTCCATAAAGCAGACAATTGGTTCTCTGATGCAGCCAAAGCATTGGGCCTTGGAAAACCCGGTTTGTGGGCAATATCTGTTGGACTGGGCATGATTGGTGCGCTACTTGCCATCGCTGCAAACAGAACTGAAACAGGGTATGCATTGGCTCAATTACTGCTCCTATTGAGTGCATTTGGAGCATCTTACCTAACCGTACGCGGTGTTGATTGGAAGCGCCTTGCCCCATTTATCCTCATTCCAGCACCGTTCCTTCTAGCGCTTGTTATTCTAATGAGTACTGGTGTCTTCTCTCTTCCAGTTGCTGATTTGAATGGATACAGTCTCTATGCAATTCTAACCGCTTTGTTCACGTCCATCGCTTTACTCAACAACCAACAAGCCGTTTCAGACCATGTCTTGTGGATGGGTGGAATCGTGATCGTCATTCTGTTGACGCTGTTGATACCCGCTGAGAATGAAGGATGGCGATTATTGGTTGCGCAAGGATCTGTTTGGATTGGTCTTGCATGGCTCGGTGTCCAGCGAAAGTCTCCTTCAATTTCTGGAGTTGCCGTACTGGTTCCTTGGGTTTGGCTGTTGATGTTCGCAACCGATATTGAATCTCGAATGTTCTCGAACGACTTCATTCCAGTTGTTTTGGATGAGCAACATGTTGCCATCTGGATGCTTTTGCTCATTCTCCAACAACTGTATGTAAATGTCAGTCAAGGTGAATCGACTCTCAACCTCGCTGGCCGTCTTGCAGGATTAAGTGAACTCAGTGCTCGAGCCCGTGATTCTGGTATGTTACAACTGTGGAACCTTTCGTTCGTTGTCTCGCTTGTTGGCGTTTGGGGTATTGCTCGCGTTGATGGGCTTCCTGCATGGGGATTGCTCGGCATTATGGGCGCCATTCTCATCTTCCATGGAACCCTAGTTGCCCTCGAGCAGCATCGAGGTCAGCCACGTACAATGCTCGTGGCTTGGAGCGTTTTTGCACTGTTCTTCGGATGGAAATTTGGCCACACATCACTCTATGCTGCAAGTCTTGTTGCAGGATGTTCGCTGTTACTGGTTCATACGGACAAACTCTTCGACGATGATGATGAAGCCAAAAAGAATCAATCCAACAGCATCGTTACGCTGCAACTCCTCGTAATGACCGGTTTACTTGCAATGCCTGCACTGCGAGAAGCTGATGCGTTACAACTGACCAATTCGGATTGGTTCCCAACAGGTGTTGAAGATGCAACATTCATGTCCATTCTATCGCTTGGAACACTGTATCACTTCTTACGTCGCGTCGTTTTGATGGACAAATTACTCCCCCCAACACTAGCAACTGTTGCAATGATCACCACCATGTTGTACACAGGTGTAGCTCTCGAAACAAATCTGATCACAACCTTTGCAATTCTCAGTTTCGTTGGTGCTGGCGCCTATCTTGCAATTCAGGGAGAATGGCGCTCTGGCATGCGTTCTGTTGCTCGCAGAGAGGAACGCTTACAGGTTTTACAATCGAAACAAAACACACAGGCATATCTCAATCAAACCTCGCACGAAACCGGTGTGACGCTCATAGATCCCAAACTTATCGAATTGGCTGAAAAACAAAAGAAAAGAGCAAAGAGAACTGGTGTTTCAGAACCTGGTGATCTCGAGGTTGGTGATATCCAACATCGACCAACCATCGTCCTATCATTCCTAGGAGTTTCGATTCTGGCTTCAATGATGTTTGCCTTCCTTGGTGGCGATGAGACGACAGCGATCATCCTCTGTGCCAGCATCTCAATTCTCTTCATTAGTTTAGCACGTGTTCGTGCAGAATCACTGAAACTCCGTTTAGTTGACGTCTTAGGGGTCGAAATCCCGATTGCCGTTACTATGGCGGGCCTGGTACTGGTTCATCTCGCTGGACGAGCGAGTCAAGGAACAATTCTCCTCGAAGAACAATTTGACTTG
This sequence comes from Candidatus Poseidoniaceae archaeon, assembly GCA_049623485.1. GTDB lineage: Archaea > Thermoplasmatota > Poseidoniia > Poseidoniales > Poseidoniaceae > MGIIa-L2. The sequence continues at coordinate 37,823 of JBMZTB010000006.1, read as the reverse complement.
CTGGTCTTAATGGTCGGATTAATCGTCCTCGGGGGCTTTAGTTTGGTCAATCGAAGCGATCTTGGCGTACGTATTCCGAATGTATTGGATATGGTCGTAGGTTTACTGGTTATTGACCGTATTTTTGGAATCCTTGCAGGAGGAGAACTCCCTGTTCCAATGCTTACAAATCCGATTGAATTTGAAGCCCTTTCATGGACAATTCCTGTCTTCAGTGTAGAGATTGTTCTCATTACAGCGGCCTTGCTATGGGATTGGGTTGAACGGCAGCGTCGTATACGAGGCCTTCAGGATCATCGAGGAGCCCTTGGTCGAGTCTCATTCGGATTCTCGATCATGATTCTCTCATTTGGGCCTGCTGGCCTCATCGCATTGGGATTGATGTTCAACAAAGGATGGGTCTGGAAACAACCTGCGGTATTGATGCTTGGAATGATGGTCTTGCCCTTTGCACTCAACAGTTTACTTTGGTGGATTGAAGTCGAACTGGATGTTGAAATTCTAGACATTTGGGTTTCTGCGCTCATCTTTGGGGCATTGAATCTAATCGCAGCAGCATTAGCTACTGCAACCAACCGTGGATTGTGGATCTCAGCAGTTCTTTGGGCATCACAGGTTCTGTTTATCCTCAGCGGAATCGTCTCTCCAGAACTTCTCATCTTCGTGCTCGAACTGCTCGCTATGTCAGTAACCTCGTGGGTTATTGGCGTGCTCACATTACGACGTGGCTGGAGAATTGTTGGATTCCTCAACCTGATCACAGCATGGATTATTGCAGGTGTTCTCATCTACCAAGGCATGTCGCCACTCTCTGGATTTGTGCTCCTGTTGGTAACGGCCGCTCTGCTTGCAGTCATCACCTACTTGACTCAATCAAGGGACGAATTGCTCGCACGTCAATGAGCGACTGGATTGAATGTTCGCAGTAAGTAATTCTGAATTGAACGCAGCAAAAGCATCGCATCAAAACCAGGATCTGCTTTAGCAAAACGGAGAGATACGCTGGTTTTGGCTTGAGTGCCGCTGTTGCGAATGCCAAGACTGACATCAGAACCATTCAATTGACATCGAATAAGCATCAAATTCGGTTCTCCTTCCAGTCCCATCCGTTGCCAGTTCGTCACCTCTCCAGCAAGTGCAAGATGAGTGAGTGCCATCGATTCAACGGAATCTGCATGTTCATTTTTACCATCCCACATCCATCGATTTGGATTCTTAGCGCTGATGCGACGCTTCCATCCTTTTTCCATCGAACTCGAAGATGAATCTTGCATAGCCAGGAACGACATAACCAGCGTCATTGCACCATCGCCAACCAAACTCCATGAGGACCCGTTCGGATGAGGGGAAGGCAATACAAGATGGCCTGAATCTTCAATACCGAGCATGATTGGATATTCATCTCCCTTGAGCGAATGATGTTGAGAAAGAGCATGGGAAAGCCATCGGTCACCGACTGCTGTTTCGATACCGACCATAGATTCATGTTGTTGAACCGAAGTAAGAAGAGTGAGATTGGATTCAATGCTTGCAGCAACAATCCAGTCAGCATCCAAAGATGAAAGAAGGGCGTCTGCGATGTCATCTCCATCAACAACGCAAATTCCGTCTTTGGTTTCTTGAAGGAAGAGACAACGGTCCCCGTCTCCATCAAGTGCGGCTGCAATAATGGTTCCTTCAGCTTGTGGAGATACGGAACGAACGAGAAGATGATCGCTGGATTTCGCTTCATTCCATGTCCAAGATTGTCCTGGGGAAAGTTCGCCTGCTCCGCAACCTTCGTTCATAGCAACCGCATCTTGACTAACTTCCTCGACATCGATTCCTCGCTCGGTGAGCCATGCAGCAAGCCATGTTGAGGCATGGCCTTTCGAAGAATCGAGACGGATGGAAGATGGGAATGAGAACGATTTCCCAAATGTTTGTTCTGCTAATTGGAGTCTTTTCTCAAGCCATTGTGAATGATCGACACGATGATGAGAAGAAGGGTTCATCCATGCTTCTTTGTCGGTTGTATCGATTTCCCGATCTTCTTGCGAAAGAGAATATGCAGAAGAGGTGACAAGTCGCTCATAGTCAGGCATCGACTTACGTCCAAGTGCATCAAAGACTTTGATTCCTGAATCTTCAACAGGATTGTGGCTCGCAGTAATCATGCATCCTAATCTCGCACCTGTTTCCAAAACTGCATAATGCAGCATTGGTGTTGAGGCAAGCCCGATGTGGATCACTGTGCAATTTGAAGCATGAAAACCCAGTGTAAGCCATGACGCTAGTGTGTGATTATCAGGGCGCTCGTCCCAGCCAATAACGATGGTATCGCCTTGCCCATCCTCAGGCAATGTACGTCCTAATGATTCACCTAGAAGTTTCATGAGTTGTGGCGTTAGTTCACGATTCTCGACAATTCGTAGCAACGCTTCTTCATCACTGCAATCATCGAGAATAACTCGGCCACGAATGCCATCGGTTCCGAAGAGATTCTCCATCATCTCACCTCAACGAAGGACACTTGATGGAGCATGAAGGCCTGACACGGTGGTGTTCGGATGAGCCATGCAGCGTTGGCCAAGTACTGTCCCTGGATTGGTTACTGTATTGCAGCCCAATTGAGACCCATCGCCAATAATTGCTCCAAATTTTCGAATGCCTGTTGAGCGACGTTCATCATCGATCCAAATAGCAACGGTTGCTCCATCATGACGAAGATTTGAGAGTTTAACGCCTGCTCCGAGATTGACATTCGAACCGAGCACAGAATCACCAACATAATTGAAATGTGGAGCTTTTGCACCTGGAAGAAACAAGGTGTGTTTTGATTCACTTGAATGACCAAGAAGGCTATGTTGCATCATCCACGTATTCTCTCGAACGTATGCATGCGCTCGAACAGTTGCACCAGATTCGATTAGACAAGGTCCGATGAGGTGAACATGTGGCTCGATAATGGCTCCGTCTTCGACATGGACTGCTCCCTTTGTTTCATCGATGCTCACATACTGAACATCGACGGGATGCTTCGAGCCCAATTGTTTGAGCTTCTTGGACAATATTTGCTTGAGACCTGATGGATGATCTGGATTGAGCAGTTCCCATGCAGGTTGTCCTGAAAGGTCGAACACCGTTTGAGGAAATTCTGCAAACAACGCACTCGTTGTTACCGAAGTTGGCCACTCCATATCCAGCGCTAACGTCGCTCAACGTTCAATGTTTGGTCAAACTGCCGCGTGATAAATGCGCTTACCTGTTGTTGCATCTAATTTGAAGCCGATCTGGCTTCGCATGTACCTTGGGATAAAGTAACCAACCTTTCGAGCGGTTAATCCATGATTCCTCATCTTTCGTTCATTGGATAAATGAGCAACAATATCTGCTGCTGAACATCCTGGGCGAGAGGACACATATGCCTCAATCTCCTGCTTGAGACGTTCCATTCTTGCCTGCTTTTGTACGCCTTTTCCACGTAATCCTACCATGTATAATAGTACGTTTCCGCAGTATATCAATCGGATTTGGGACGTCCGTGGGCCCCCATGAATTTTACAGCAAAGGTTCTTGAAACCTCGCTCAACCGACAACCATGGGCGAAGTGAGAGCAGTTACAGATTCAGAGTTTGAAGCAACGATTGACGGAAACGAATGGGTTCTTGTCGATTTCTGGGCAGAATGGTGCGGGCCATGCAAGGCAATTGCTCCAATTCTCAACGACATTATTGAGGGTAGAGATCTCTTGGTTGCAAAGGTTGACACTGACAAAAACAACATGCACGCAGCGCGTCTTGGTGTTCGTGGCATTCCTGCATTATTCCTTTTCAACAACGGCCAACTCGTTGCCCAACAAAGTGGTATGATGTCGAAGGACAAGTTGACCACATGGGTCGACAACCACATGACTGCAGACGATTTTTGATTACTTGAGGCGATTCTTTCGCTTCTTTTCAGGCGAGCCAACTTCTCGTGACAAGCGTTCGCGCAATGCTTCATGCAGCCACATTCCTTTGTCAAGTTCCATCAACAATCCATGTTCGATAAGATTCTGAGGCGGGCCACCGTCCCACGAAAGACTCTGTGCGAGTTTTTTCCATGGAATTGGTTCAGTCGCTTGTGAAAGGGTTGCAAGGAGTTCGCGTTCTTTTTCTGGCAGTGGCACAAGAATCTCTTCCTCGAGGAAACGCAACCAATCATCATGAGTTGGTTTGCCATACATTTCCAGCATTTCAATGGCAAGAGGATGGCCTCCTGTGCGTTGATGCACATCCTTTGCATCGATTTCATCCAGTTCTAATTCCTCCAACCATGATGATGTTTCGTTCAATGAAAGACCTGCCAATGGAATCTCTTCTACGATGTCGCGTGTGTGAACATCGCGTCGATCATAGACATTGAGTGATGTTCGAGAAATCAAAAGGAATCGAAGAGGCGTCTTCTGTGAAATTTGCAACAATGCCCCGAGAAGATCTTTCGATTCAGCTGCAATATGATGAACGTCATCCAAGACGATGAGCCAGTAGGGCGGTGGACCTCCAGGTGCGATTGAAAATCGTTCTCGAACGGTGTATGCATCGGTCAAATAGGCCAAAAGGCGGCGGCGCCATGTGTCAACGTCAAGCGGAGCGCCTGGCCGTAGAGGCAACGTTTCGATGAGGTTGTATGGGTCATGATTTTCATCGATTCCAAATCGGTGAAGTAAACTGACAGCGAGACCGACTTCCCTGTCCCAAGGTTGGCATGGATACCAACATACTGAAAGATTGGATTGTGCTTCCTCTTTTCCTGAAAGCCATTCAGCGACCAGAGTGGATTTGCCAATTCCGGCAATTCCAGTAATGACTGCACAAGCTGAGCGTCCATCAAACCATTCAGATAAGCGCTTCAATTCAGCATCTCGTCCTCTGACTTTACGGGTTGATGGAGCCTTCGTGTGATACGTTGCATGGACTCCTGCAAGAGGCTGTAATCGGCCCGGCGGAGGGACAACATCTTCGTCATCTTGTTTTCGAATTAATCCAAACCGAATGTCACCCCATGTCAGGACACCTTCGTGTTGAGCATGGAGGAGGACTTGGAGAAGAGACATGTCAGAAGCAAGGCGTTGTGGCGCTTCTTTAGCAGAAATTTCAAGCAATTCCCCATCCTTATTTCGCATCAGAATCTTTGTCTCTCCTAGATCTTTTGTCTTGGTCTTCGCATCTTCCCTTCCGATTTCCGTCAATTGCCACGTCTTTTGTCGGCGATCATCGTTCTGAATTGAGCGTGTATGTTCGCTTACTAATCCATCTCGAACAAGATTGCGCATAGTCCGACTGACGTTTGGGGGATGCTGCGCACATGCTTCTGCAATTCCTGGTCGTGTTACGGCTGCGGTCACCATGAAGCGGTCTGCCAAATGGTCATGCTGCAAAAGATGCAACAGTACGCGGTCTGATACCGCGACGTTCACCTTTGGCAACCCTTCGGCCATGCTGGCCTGTAGGGTCATTCACGTTCAAGCGTTCCCCTAATTTGGGCGAATTTGTTCGCACAAAAACACCACAACCCCTAATAAGAAATAATACAGGGGTCACTATGGCTTCTGAGTTTGATAGGGCGCAAAGACGTGGCATGGCTCTTGTAGCACTGATGATTCTTGTCCTCTTCCTACCGCTAGCAGCTAACGCTGCCGATAGCGATGGAGATGGTATCGAAGACTCGCTCGATGATTGCCCATGGGCTTCTGGCACCTCGACAATCGACAAAGACGGTTGCCCTGACAGAGATGGAGATGGCACCTCAGACTTCAACGATGGATGGGCGATTGGAAACCCGAATTTCCAAAACGAATTTACAACAACATCGAGCAGTGATTACTACGCTGTCGATTTTTCACCAGATGGTGAGATGATTGTCACGGGATCAGAAGATGGTTTTCTTCGCATCTGGAATGTAACAACCCACGTTAATCTGCGTTCTGCGAATGCTGGTACAGATGTCAACGGCGTTGCATGGTCTCCAGACGGCCAATATGTAGCTGCAGCCATCAATGACGATACCATCAACATGTATCATGCAAGCAACTTAACCTCTGTTCACGGAGCAATTAGCGTCGATGTAGGAGGGGGCGACCAAGTTAACTCAATCGAATTTTCACCCGACAGTTCATTGATGGCTGTTGCCATCGGACGGTCAGGAAACAGTGGAACCAATGGTGAAATCACTCTCATCAATACCGCCGACGGTACTGAGTTTGGCAATCTGAACCCCAATGGTGAAGACCGATTTTACGACGTAGCCTTCTCCCCTGATGGAAGACATGTTGCCGCTGCTGGAAATGGCGATTTCTTTGTGGTCAATGTAACAACATCCGCAACCGCATGGAGTATTTCAGATCCTTCTGCTGCAGTAAATGCCATCGCTTGGTCTCCTGATGGAAACTACATCATCATGTGTGGTGGATGGGAAGGAAGTTCAGCAAGTGTTGACATGTATCAGTTCACTGGTTCTTCATGGACACGAATTTGGCAAAAAACCACTTCTACATCTTGCGCTTCCGTCGATTTCTCATCCGACAGTACTCAAGTTGCTGTAGGCATGTATTGGTACCAAACTGATGGAAACACGGCCTACGTATACCAAGTTGATACTGGAAGCCAAGTAGATTCCATTAGCGGCCCTCGTCCAGGAGGATGTTCTTCTGGCAACAACAACAATTGCGGAACAATCTATGGCGTATCATGGAGCCCGGACAACACACGAATCATTACTGCACACGGTAGAAACGATGAAGGCGTTTACTACTGGTTTGCCGATATTGATGAGGACAATGATGGGTACAACACCACCGACCAAGGTGATGGAATTGTCGACGCATTCCCATCCGATGGAACACAATGGGCTGACTCTGACAACGATGGATATGGAGACAATCCTGCCCCTGCACTTCAACCCGATGCTTGTCCATCAGTATGGGGCAACAGTACTGAAGATCGCTATGGCTGCCTCGATGCAGATGGAGACGGATGGTCGGATATCAACGACTGGGCTCCCGCAAATAAGGAGCAATGGGTTGATGCGGATAATGATGGCTACGGTGATAATTACCTGTACGATCTTGCAACAAATCAACTTCACATCAATCAGCGAGGAGATGCCTTCCCTGATGATGCGACTCAATGGAACGATACTGATGGCGACAGTTACGGAGACAACTACGAAAATGCTTCATGGAATGCTTACAGAGCTCCCGATTGGCCTGGATTAATTATCGCCGGTGCACAAAACATCGACGTGTTCCCAATCGACAGAACTCAATGGCGAGATACCGATGGCGACTGGGTTGGTGATGAACAAATGAGCGACAGACCAGATGGATGTCCAACCATCTTTGGAGATTCGATCTTCGACCGACTTGGTTGCGTTGACACCGACGGCGACGGATATTCAGACCCTGATGCAAATTGGCCTGCGACAACCGATTGCTATGGCGCTGACGCATTCCCGAACGACCCAACACAATGGTGTGATGAGGACAACGATGGGTTTGGAAGCAATCCTGATGGAAACAATCCTGACGATTGTCCAAATCAAGCAGGTCCATCCAGCCAAGACCAATTCGGTTGTCCTGACCGAGATGGCGATGGATGGTCAAACTCTGGCGATCCTTTCCCAGACGATAGCACGCAATGGTCTGATGCTGATGGTGACAACTATGGCGACAATCCTGATGGAAACAATCCTGATGCATTCCCGAACGATGGCTCTCAATGGCGTGATCAAGACGGAGATGGGTACGGCGACAACCCTGGCGGAAACAATGGAGACCGCTTCCCAGGCGATCCACTTCAATGGTCAGACTTTGACAATGATGGCTATGGTGACAATTTTATCGATGTTGATGAAGACGGTGTTTCGGAAGGAAACTCTGACGTTTGCCCACAAACCTACGGTGAATCGAGCAGTGCAACCTCACGAGGATGTCCTGACAGCGACGGAGACGGTTACACAGACCCTGATGATGCGTTCCCTGACCAGCCTCTACAATGGGCAGATACCGATGGCGATGGCTATGGAGACAACACGCAGTTCACAGACGGAGACGAATGCATTGACGTCTTTGGAAAGAGCATGTACAACGGACGACAAGGATGTCCCGATACTGATCTCGATGGCTATGGAGACCCTGATGGCGACTGGCAACCCAAGCCAGATTGTACAGGCGCAGATGCGTTCCCTGATGACCCCCTCCAATGGTGTGACAAAGACGGTGATGGCGTTGGAGACAACTACATCGTAACCAACAAGACTGTTGTCGATGAAGAAAATCCTGGGTTGATGATCACCATCTGTGAACACATTGGAGATGCCTTCCCTGATGATTCAACACAATCCAGCGATATCGATTGTGATGGTCGTGGAGACAACGCCACTGGAATCTCTCCAGATGCATTCCCATTGCGCCCCTCACAACAAGATGACAACGATGGTGATGGGTATGGAAATAACTTCACAAATGGTGCTTACCGTCCTGATGAGTGTCGAAATGAGTTTGGAACTTCAACAACAGACCGCTATGGTTGTCCAGACTCAGATAACGATGGCATGTCTGATCTAAACGATCCATGCGAATGGGATCCAGAAATTACAACAGGCATTCGAGGCCAGGTTGTTTGCGCAATTACAGAAGATCCAAACAAGGTTGAAGAACAAGAAACAGCCGAAGTCAAAGGTGAAGAATCCAATACGCTCCTCTATGCCATGGGTGGAGTCATCGCCTTCATGCTCGCTTCAATTCTCGTAGCGATGCTTGCTCGCCAAGCAAGTCGAAACCGTTTGATGAAAGAGCGAGCTGTTGAGCGCAAGATTGAATCCCAACTTATGGACGAGGAAGAACGCCGTGAGCAATGGATTTCCTATTATGTAGCCAATGGGGAACTCGACAAGGCAAGAGAACTCGGTTGGACAGACCCTGCTTCGATGCCTGCATGGAAGCAACATGAGATTCAACAGCAAGAACAATTGCAAGCTTCGATTCCAACGATGCTTGATTTGGATTGAGTTTACGCATTGTTTGTACCGTTGCCCTTTAAGTGAAGGAGACTATGGAAATTCATGGCAGAGGCGCGTACGCGGCTATTGGTTGCATCCATGTTGGTGCTTCTGCTTGCGAGCATTGTCCCAGTTCAAGCGGATACTGAAACGTCTGTACGTCTCGAAACAGATCTCGTAAATGCACCGCTAACCCCGTGGTATGGCGTAGGTGATGTCGTCGAAGTGTCCACTTCACTGATCAATGACGGAGTTCAAACCTCGATTACAGAGGACCCCTCTTGTGGAACTGTCCTGATTGTTAGCGACCAATCTGGATCGCTCATCATCGATGAACGTACAACTTGTCGAGGTCAAAGCAGAGGATTGGATGTTGCCTCTGGGACAACCATGCTCGAATCGCATACATGGAACTTAGAAGATGCTTCAGGAAATCAAGTCCTGCCAGGAATCTACACAATCACTGTCGAACTCGCTGGATCAGAACTGCGTTCATCTGTTGAGGTGAATGTCCAACAAAATGCTGGGCTTCCTTCCCAACTCGTTTACTCAAGTTCACTTACACATCTTGGCGATACTCTTGCTGTGGGCGAACCGATGGTCTTGTCGTACAAAGTGCACAATCCAACTTCTCTTCCAATCGAACTATCCGTTACGGATGAATGTAAACTTCTCATCGCATTCGAATCGAATCTCTTTGGACCAACCTGCACACCTGCACTCGAAACCATTGAGCCATTTTCCACCTTCTCTCTAGGCCACACACTGTTGCACGCAACCCAACAAGGGGAATCCTCCATCACAGTTACAACACCTGATGGGCTGATGATTAGCACACATGACTTCACCGTTTCAGCGGGCGATTTACCAACGGAACCTCTCGTTTCTACGGTCAGTACCCTCTCCGATTCCTACATTCAAGGAGAATTGCTTGAAGGGTCGATGAATCTGGAAAATGTTCTCGATGAAAACGTCTTGCTGCAGTTCACGAACACCTGCCGAATGACATACTGGATCGTTGATTCGCTTGGCAATGTGGTCTTTGACACCCTCGCTCAAACCAATTGCAACAATGCTGAGTATGACATGGTCTTGACACCATCTGAACAGACGATGTTTGCTATGCAGGGATGGGCCTTTACGGATGCACAAGGTTGCGCAATGCGAAGTGGAGCATACGTCTTGGTAACTGAAGTTCCAGAATTCGGCTACTTCGCTTCAAAAGATTTTGAATTCCGTAGAACAACCTCTGTAAACTGTGGCCTAAGCACTCTGCCAGTAATCGACCTCCATATTGATGCGAATGAACAAGATGTCATTGAATTCGAATTGCTTCTCAATGGAGATGAAAACGGTTCTGAAATTCATTGGCTTGAAGCGTGCAAGGCTACACTGCAAATGTGGGACATGGACTTGGAATCAAAAATTATTGACAAAAATATTCTGTGCAGTTCGGATGAAAGCATAGATGATTCATTGCAAATTACCGATGCGAACACTCTGCGATTCAGCATTGTCGATTTGAATCAATACGACTTTACTGATGGAGAATACAAGGTTCGATTGCATCTTGCTATCGACCAAGATGTTGATGCTGAACAAACGTTCACCTGGCCAATACCTTCAGACGATGTTCAAGAAACCGAACCAGTGGAGAATGAAGGTACACCTGTACAGCAAGTTGTCCTGATCACTGGAACTTGGAATGATGTGTCAACATCTGATGGAACTTGTTGGATGATCGAAGACGCTGAAGAAAACGTCCGTATGATGTCGAGCAATTCCATTCCAACATGGACTCCAGAACAAGGCAATTCTGGTATGTATGAAGCAGTTCAAACAGAACCAAACACTGCATGCAGTCGATTCACAGCAGACAGTTATCAAATCCAGGCGGTTATTGACGAACAATCCCCAATTATCGAGGAGCCTGTAATTGAAACCGAAGTTACGGAAGAAGTCGCTCTTGACAATGAGGAGATCGTTCCAGAATGGGCTCCGCAAGCAGTTGCTGCTGTAACGATTGGCGCCCTTCTTTCAATGCTGGGCTTTGCTGCCTTCAACAACGAAGCACTCCGTGTTTCTGTTACTCTATCAGGCCTATGGATTCTCGGCCTTTTGGGCCGAACTTCGGAGACGACTGATGGACGATTCCAACGTGGACGCCTCATGGGATACTTGACAGCAAATCCAGGTTGCCACTTCCGAGCTTTGCTTTCTGCTCTTGATATGAGCAATGGGCAACTGTCTCATCACCTTCGAGTTCTCGAGCAAGAGGAGAGCCTATGGAGGCGAAAGGATGGACGCCTAGTGCGTTATTATCCGTTAACAAACAATCTTCATCCAATGCTTGAGGATGAGGATTTACCGGTTCCAATTCTTGCTCCTGACCCGCTTTCTCTTCAAGGGAAAATTTTGCTTGTTCTCGATCAAGATGGAGAGATGGGCGATTTCCCGACACAGGCAGAACTTGCGAAACGCCTCGATAAGTCCCAACAATTGATTTCCCACCATCTTCGTACACTCGAAAAGTACGGTTTGATCGAAGGTCGACGAATGGGTATGAGAAACCGATACAAACTCACGAAGGAAGCAATGTTCCTTCTCGAAACAAATGAAGCGTTTTTACGCAACGAGTTGACCTTCTGAAACCCCTTTGCTGAGGTGGATTGAAGAAGGAAAGCAGTAACGCAGGTTTGTCTAAGGAGTGATGGTGATGTCGGACGAGCGTAAAACGACCGATGAAGTTGCATGGCAACAAGCATGGGATGACGCAAAGGTCTTCGTCGCTGAGAACGACACTTCTAAGCCAAAATTCTACTGTCTAGAGATGTATCCTTATCCTTCTGGAAAAATGCATATGGGTCACGTTCGAAATTACTCAATCGGTGATGCAGTTGCACGATACAAGCGAATGAAAGGGTTCAATGTTCTCTATCCAATGGGTTTTGATTCATTCGGAATGCCTGCAGAAAACTCAGCGATTGCTGAAGGAGGGCATCCCCATGACATTACTGAAAGAAACATGGCTTCGATTACAGAACAGATCAAGCGTATGGGATTCTCCTACGATTGGAATCGTATGCTTAAGAGCCATGATCCGAATTACTACAAGTGGAATCAACTGTTCTTTACTCGCTTCTTCAAGTCTGGACTTGCCTATCGAGAACATGCACCAGTAAACTGGTGCGATTCCTGTTCAACTGTTCTTGCAAATGAGCAGGTCAAAGCAGGACGATGTTGGCGATGCAACGGTCCTGTGCGTCAAAAGGACATGAGTCAATGGTTCATCGACATTACAAAATATGCTCAAGAACTACTAGACGGATTGCAAACAATCGATTTCCCTGACAGTGTTCGATCAATGCAAGAAGATTGGCTTGGCCGCTCTGAAGGAGTTGAAATCGAATTTGGAATCGAAGGTTCTGATGACACAATTCGCGTCTTTACAACTCGTCCAGACACGTTGTTTGGCGTCACATTCGTTACCCTCGCGCCAGAACATCCTCTTGCTGAAGAATTGGTCAGCGGAACCGAATATGAATCAGATTGGAAAGCGATGTATGACGTGTATGCAAACATGAGTGAATTCGACCGAATCAAGAATCTTAACAAGAAAGAAGGTGTCTCTCTCGGCCGATTTGCAATCCACCCATTGACTGGTGAACGTATTCCTATCTGGGCCGGGAACTTCGTTCTCGCTTCCTATGGAACAGGTGCGGTCATGGCCGTTCCTGGTCATGATGAACGTGATTTTGATTTTGCTCAAACCTATGGCCTTCCAATTCGAAGAGTTCTTGTCGAAAAGGAAGATGATGATGCCTCAGAAGAACTTGAGAAGGCATTGACTGATGATGGATTCATGGTCAACTCAACTTCAGATGGATTTGATGGTCTCTACGGCGATGATGCAAGAGACGCTGTTGCAAGCGCTCTTGAATCAATGGAGAAGGGAGACAGAAGAGTCAATTGGAAGATTCGTCCGTGGCTTATCTCTCGACAACGTTACTGGGGAACACCAATTCCAATTATTCATTGCAAAGACTGTGGAGCAGTGCCTGTTCCAGAAGATCAACTTCCTGTTGAGCTTCCACGAGATGTTGTCTTCGATGGAAAGGGAAATCCATTGGAAACATCCGCTTCATTCCTCAACACTTCATGCCCTCAATGTGGACAAGCAGCGCAACGTGAAACCGATACAATGGACACGTTTGTTGATTCATCCTGGTACTTCCTTCGCTATACTGATGCAACCAATCATGATTCATGGTACGAATCAGACATTGCTGATTATTGGATGAATGTTGATTTCTATTGTGGAGGAATTGAACATGCACAGATGCACCTGATCTATGCTCGATTCTACACAAAAGCGCTTCGAGATCTTGGATTCCATACCATTGACGAGCCTTTCAGTGAATTGCTTTGTCAAGGAATGGTCAACAAAGGCGCACCGTTCTGTGAATCGTGTTCGATTACACTCTCAGTCAGTCATTCGGGCTCTCCATGCCCTCACTGCAACTCTGAATTGACACAGCGATCTGCAAAGATGAGTAAATCTCTTGGAAATACGGTTTCACCAGAACAAATGATCGAAGAATATGGAGCAGATACTGTTCGTCTTTTCATCCTCTTTGCAGCAAATCCAACCGCTGGTATGGATTGGTCCGATACCGCCCTTGAAGCAAATCACAGAGTGATGATGCAGCTGCAAACAATGCCTGAGCAATTGCTTGCTTGGAAGAGTTCTCCAAGTGATATCGATGAGTGGATGATGGCTCGTCTGCGCCAACGTGTTCAACAATGGACCGATGCAATGGATCGATTCGATTTGAGAAGAGCTGTTGAATGCTCTCATTATGATATTGTCAAAGACATCAACTGGTACGTTCGCCGTGGCGGAGGTCATGCCCAAGTTGGTCGCGAAGTTCTCGAAGCATGGACGCACATGATTGCGGTTGCAACGCCTCACCTTGCTGAAGATTGGTGGTCTGTTCTAGGCGGAGAAGGCCTGCTTGCTGCTCATACATTCCCCGGAATGGCTCCGTGTTCACTCGAAGATCAGGAACTCCTCGATGGTGAAACTCTGATTCGCGACCTTCTCGAACAAGCTCGTAAAGTCCGCAGTGTTGCAGAACGTCATCTCGATGGAGAAGCAACGTCTCTGACCATTGTAACAGCAGCGCCATGGCGTTACGAAATGTCTGAAATGGCACTCCAACATCTTGCTGAAGGAAACAACGTCAAGTCCTTTATGGGAATCCTGACCCAAGCAGATATTGCTCAAGGCGAACATCGTGGAGAACGTCTTGGATTCTGGAACAAGCGTATGCTTCCTCAAGTGTTCAAATGGGATGATGAAAAGAAGCGAGTTCTTCTCTCAAATCTTGACGAAAACAGCGTGTATCGAAACAGTACAGAATTTATTGCAACCGAACTCGGCCTTGATCGTGTTGATGTTGTTCACGGCGAAAGCGAAGAAGATACAACTGGAAAAGCAGGCGTTGCAATTCCATTATCTCCTGCATTCATTTATGCTTGAGACTATTCTTCTGAAGTTCCAACATCATCCATTGGATTTGTGATAACGGATTGTTGCGCCATTGGTTGAGGGACTGCAGGCATGGTTTTCGGTTCAGATTGTGGTTTAATCGGCTTGAATGTCATGAAGCCTGCAACGATTGCAAGAAGCAAAGCAAGGACAATAAGAATCTGATTGATGCCAAACGAAGCGGATTCATCTCCACTCGATGGATTGTTGTTTACAATGATTTTACAGCCATCTGAATCTACTTCGTCTCCAGCAATTGTAACAGGGCAAAGATCGTCTGCATTGAGGACACCGTCTAAGTCTGAATCTGCTTGAAGAGCAGAACATCCATCGCCATCAACGATGGTACTCAATGGTGTTCGCTCACACAAATCCACTTCATTGAGAACACCGTCTGCGTCATCATCAATATCTTCCACACCATCGACACAACCGTCTCCGTCCGCGTCGTCAATCGCCATAACTGCACCGATCAGTCCCCGAGGACAGAGGTCATATTCGTCCTCAAATCCGTCATTATCATCATTGGTATCTTCATCATCATCATGGCATCCATCTTGATCCCAATCGAGGTCACGGTCTGAAGAATTCCAACCTATGACTCCTTTTGGACATTCATCAATTGGCGTTGAACCCATCATGTCCAAGGTTCCATCATTGTCATCATCAAAGTCGTTGAGACTATCCAGGCAACCATCTCGGTCCCAGTCGTTGAAGACTTCAGAATTCCACAGAGCTAGATCTCTTGGACACAAGTCTTCGGTGTTTTCAATGCCGTCACCATCTTCATCAGAATCACAGATATCTCCGAAATTATCGTTGTCGAGGTTCTCTTGACCTTCGTTTTCCATTGTTGGACAATTGTCCATTTGGTCAACAAGACCATCTCCATCAAAATCAAAATCCGAACAACCATCTCCTTCAATATCGGTCTGTGGAGTTGAAATCCAGCCTATCGGACCTTTTTGACACGAGTCGAGGTGATCGAATACCGTGTCATTGTCATCATCAAAATCTTCGTCTGAATCTCGACATCCATCGCTATCATGGTCTGTCCATTCTGTACTCAACCATCCCAGTTGGCCTTGAGAACAAGCATCAAGGTCGTCTGCAATACCATCGTTATCATCGTCTGGATCGCATTCATCTCCTTGTTCATCAGCATCAAAGTTCAGTTGCAGTGAATTTGCATCTCGTGGGCAATTATCAATCCCATCAAGAACGCCATCCCCATCGATGTCGGTTTCATAGTGCCAAACGCCACCATCATACCAACCTACAGAGGTGATGTTATGGGAGCCAAAGGTGCCAGAATCTTCGAAGGAAAAGGCGACTAAGGACCCTCCTTCAGAAGAAGGATGAATTTCGTAGACATCGTCTTGGCCTTCGCTTCCACCGATCAAAGCCCAATCCCATGTTCCCGACCAGTGTTTCTCAGCAAGGAAGATATCCGTTCCATAAAAACTCGTATCGTCATCATAGGAAACGAGAACTTCAGAACCAAGCGTGAAGTCTTGAGTCGTCACGCCTGCAAAGATAGCCGAACCTGATGTTGTTCGATAGGCTGCATTGAATGAATCGTAACCGTAGCCACCTTCAGTGGTAACGCCATCCCAGAAACCAAGGTTGTCGACTGTTGCGATGTATCCATCAACCCATTGCGAAGGCCCAGTATATTCATTTCCGAACGAAGCATTGCCGTCAAAATTCCCATACACTTGGACGGACTGATCGCTGCCTGATATGCATCCATATGCTCGATCATCGCCTTCCCCACCTGCGTGCTGGAACCATTGCCAACTATCTTCATTGTATTTTGCAATAACAATGTCACTGCCACCAACCGACTCAACCGATCCCGATTCTTCGAAGGATATTTCGCCAATAAATGTCAAAGCAAGGAATGTTTCTCCAACTGAATTTTGACAGAATCCTCCAAATGGGTCAATACCCAAGTCCGACATTGCGGTACGGCCTGATTCAAGAACGCCATTTTCATCATACATCATCAAAGCAATACCTGGTTCAGAAGAGCCAAGGAATATTGTTTCATCAATGTCAAGAATATCGCGGAATAATACACTTGCATGAATGGTGTCGTAGGCATCAACATACAGATCCATGACAAAGAGATCGTTGCTGTTCGAAATCGAATTAGCCCATATCCATCCCTGCTCCATGTCATATCTGGCTAGGAATGCATTTCCTTCATCATCTAATTCTTCCTTAGTTAATTCAGGTAAATCACCAAGGGTCATTGTGCAACCAATGCCTGCACTGCCCAAACAGTAGCTTCCTCCAACGATGAGGTCCCCGTCACTAAGCCTTGCAATCGAGTCGACTTGGTCAACACCTGAACTTCCAAATCCAATACTGAAATTCCATTCATTGGTCTCGTTTGAAAAGGCAATGAAACCATCTTTATCGTTACAACTACCTGTTTCACAAATCTGAGTTGAATCGTGGCCGTTTTCTCCGATTAGAATCGATGAAACAAACGTACCACCGGCAGCAACTGTGTCGTTGGCCAATGGTACAATGTCATTGATCCAGTCTTCACTAAACCCACCAACCGACATCACCCAGCCCAATGTTGCGTTTCCTTCCTCGGTTGAAGAAACGATGTCTGAATCTTTCAATTCAAGGGGCTCTGAAACGAATACAGTCGCTAAAAGAAGAAGAATTAGGACAGATATTGGTCGAAGCATGATTATCTGAGACACTGCCACTTCATCAATTTGTTGCGACTCTGGTTCAACAAAAAACACCCATGTGTTCAAGGACGGTCGGCGTTCGTTCCCGAATATGACACAACGTCGTGGCAACAATCGACGAGGTGGAAGCAATCGCCAGCAGAAGAAGCGACGCTACGGCGGTCCAAGAAAAGAACATCTTATGCAGCAATCTGCACAAGATATTGATACATTCAGAACAAAAGCCAACAAGCGATTTGATTACGAATTCATGGGCGTTCAACCAATAGGCTTTCCTGATGAAATAGAAGAACCCAAGTCCTTCTCATTTGAATGGAAGTGCAATCCAGTAAACCTCGCGGATGAGGAACGAATGGCAAATTATGTCGTTCGAAAAGGTGAATTTGGCTGGGTTCATGATGACCGTGTGGATGAAATCGCAGAATTCGGAAAGTCGACATCGATCGCAGTTGAACAAGCACTCTCTTTGAGATCTGCTTTGCTTCAACAAAAAACAGTCTATGGGCACCATAGCATGAAGCGGAAAGGTGCACAGATGCTTCAGGATTACAAAAAAGGAACAAGTGTTGTTGAACTCTCTAAAAAATATGATTTCCCTCCTATGAACATCTTTCGAACAATCCTTGGCGAGAAAGGTTGGTCGAAAACGAAGATCAAGGAATCCTTCAAAGCCCCTTCTCGATTCTCTGAACGAGAACGTACTGAATTTGAAAGTGCAGAAGAAGCTGACCGCGTATCCAACGTCGACCAAAGTGAAACGCATCTCCGAGCAGATCTTTTCGAAAATATCCTAGCAGATTGGTTTGAAGCACAAGGTGTTCGATTGCGACGTCAGCCAGAATTGGTCAAGGAACAATCTGTTGATCATGGCCGACCTAAGGTCACTCCCGATATCCTCTTCCTCGATCATGTAACGATCAATGGCGAGCCAGTTGCTTGGATTGATGCGAAGCATTTCTACGGGGCTGATGTTGAATTTCAACGGAAGAAGATGAAGAAGCAAATGATGCGTTACATCGATGAATGGGGAAGTGGAGCCATCGTATTCCGTCACAGTTTCTCAGAAAACCTCTTCCTTCCAGGAGTCTTGATGTTGGATGCAAGCCCCTTGGATTTGACAGAACTCGATGCTCAATCTTGATGCATTCTTGATGGTGTGAGAGACGTTAACTCGACACCAAATCCATGTTGTTCAAGTTCAGAGGCTAATGAGGCGAGTGTTTCTTCAGAAAGCGGTTTCTTCAATTGAGTCGGTAAGAGAACGCACGAAGTTCCAAGCATACAGAGGCGAATTCGAATATTGGCTTGGAGTTGATGAGATTGAATCACAGAACGGACCATGTCGAGTAAATCTCTCCGTGTTGGTTCTTCAACCATCTTAGAAGCAATTGCAAAGGTTTGAGATTCTTGCAATAATTTTGGCCATACTGTTTCATCCCACGTCAATTGTGAGAGAGTGTTAACAGCCGCATCTCCTGCCTTTGTAATCGTCTTTTTCCAATCAGGATGATCGATGTATTCCGATGTATGTCTCGAACCACCGGGTTTCCAAACCAGAAGAACTGGGGTTTGAACCCCAAAACATCGAGCCACGCCTGGGCTTGGAGGAGAACCTGGTACTGTTCGTAATTCTATGCCACCTACATAGAGACCAAGAACATCGCCGAGACCGCCTCGATATCTTCGTTCAATGTGATGCGAGATGCGAAAGTATTGGTCAATAGATCCTTGATTCGTCATTTCAAAACAGGCAAGAGCCGTTGCGCATAAGCCAGCTGCTGACATACCAAATCCTTGACTTACTGGCAATTCTAAATCAATGGTCAATGAGTAATGAGTATCGGTTGGTAATAGACGAGCATTTCGTAATTCATCAATCAGATCAACATACATCTGTGTTTGACCTTCAAAGATCTCTCCTCGACATGAAATGCTCACATCAGTACTGCCTTTGCCTTTGATTTCTGGGACGTCACGTTGCCAACCAGCCATTTCTTGGCCTTGTTCTTCTGGTTCGGCTTGGCCATTTGGTTCAATGGTTGCAACAACACCTTTCTCAAGGCACATTCCTGCACCTCGACTTCCTTGATTTCGAGGAAGAATTGCATCATCATGGATTGAGAACAGTAAGGTGATGTGACCACCAACACGAACTGTTGCCATAACGTGTCCACCTCATCAACAGGCATCAAGATGGCGGAAAAATCCGCTGCTCGTCGGCTCAAGCGAAGGCTCGACCGAGGTCTTCGCTGATGTTTTGGAAACGACTCTTCAATTCTTCAAGTGCAAGATTGAAGATGGTTGAACCAGGCATTGAACCATCAGATTCGAATGAGAAGACGTAACTTCCCTCGATTGGATTGAGGACGATTGCATCATCGAAATCACCATCACGCCCAGTACCTGGACCAACTTGGTGAAGTGCTTTCTCAAGGTCAAGAACAGTTGCAACATCTGTGCACTTCTTGCTCTTGAACAACTTAGCATCGATTGGACGACCATCAGTGGTTGAAAGATCGAGTCCAAACAGAACTTCTGCCTTCTTCGGCTTCTTTAGTTCAGCTTCGTAGAGAGGTTGGAAGGTTACTGCAGATGCAGCAGCCCACTTTGCATGGTCTCGGCCACGTCCTAGTGTTGCGAATGCAATGAATTCTAGGAATTGGCCTTGAGCAAGGTATGTTAGAGGGATTGGTTGCATCTCTTCTGAGATGTCAAACAATGGGTCTGAAACGTTCGTAAGGTCTCCTGCACGAACAACTCGATGAGGCTCGTCGCTATCTGAGGCTGGACCTTGAACGTTGAGTGTGTAGAGAACTTGGCATGATGGGCAGCCTTTGTCGTCTTCTGCAAGGTTCATGCAGTTTTCACATTCATCAGGGAAAGACATGCCTTCTTCTGGATGTGTTGGAATTGGAATCATTGCCAATCGGTGTGCAATAACTTCGTCAGGAAGTGCGTTAACCGATTCGAAGATTTCTCCACGGTTGTTGTCTTGGTTAACTCCGAGCGTGAACATGACCTTGCTGATAGCCATCTTTGGTACGTCTGCCATTATAGCACGACGTAGTGCGTTTACTTGTGCAGCATCGGTTCCTTCAATGAGGATCTTCATGCTGTTTCCTTTTGGCCATCCGTCTACGATACTTGCCTTCATTTCAATTCCTCCGAATCAGACACGACGTCCGCGACGTCCGCCCTTTTTCTTTGTTCCATCGTGAGCGATAGGTGTTACATCCTCGATTCGAGTGATGGTCATACCTGCACGAGTAAGAGCACGAATAGCTGCTTGAGCACCTGGACCAGTGTTGTTGGCTTTGTTGCCACCTGGTGCACGGTACTTGATGATGAGTTGAGTGAACTCCTTTTCCTTGAGTGTGTCAGCAAGACGTTCTGCAGCACGAGTAGCAGCGAATTGGCCACCACTGTCTTTGGAAGACTTGACAACTTGTCCACCGGAACATGTTCCAATGGTTTCAGCACCAGTAAGATCTGTTGCTGTCATGAGAATGTTGTTGTAAGAAGAAAAAATGTTGACGATTGCTCTACGAGACATCAAGCCTCACCCCCGTCTTCGACTTCTGCACTTGGTGCAGCTTCAGCAGCCTCATTGACTTCATCAGCAAACGGTTTTGTTGCCTCTGGGTCAACTTCTTCTTCAGCATACTCAGCCATTTCCTTTCGTCCGTCAATTGCCTTGCGGATGTCGTGTTCTGGATTGTTTAGATCGCTAGAAGGATGGTATTGGATGATTTCTTCCTCGTCACGGTTGACTGGGTAAGAAGGAATTGAAACCTTTTGATCGCCAATGCAGATGTGCCCGTGGGTAACGAGTTGACGTGCTTGCTTGAGTGAGCATGCAAGTCCCTTGTAGTAGACCATTGCTTGAAGACGACGGTTAAGAATGTCTTCAGCATTGAGAGAGAGGATATCGTCAAGGATTGCGTCCTTGCTGATGAGTCCCTTGAGGTGAAGTGAACGAAGGAGATCATCCTTCTCACGCATTCCATGACCTTCAGAGGTGTCCATTGTACCAATCAAACGCATCGCTTGTCGTCGATGACGGCGAAGTTGAGACTTTGCCTTCCAGATTTCACGCATGTTCTTCAAGCCGTGATTTGCTTGGATGAGGTGCTCTTCTTCGATTCGAGCTTTCTTCCATGGATGTGGAGGAGTATCGAATTTTGGTCTTGAAAACTTTGGTTCACCCATACTAAATCACCTCATTCCTTCTTCCTGCTTACACCGAGTGTAAGGCCACCACGACCGTTGCTTCGTCCGCGTTGACCACGGACCTTGTTGCCGCTAGCGTGGCGAACACCACGGTAGCACTTCATGGTACGAAGACGATTAATGTCTTCTTGGAGTGTAAGTTTGACTTCTTGACCTGTAAGATGCATGTCGTTACCGGTTTCGATGTCAGCAGCACGGTTAACCATCCAGTATGGAACAGTATTGACGAAGTCTTCGATGGCAAGGCGAAGAGTTTCTTGTTGTTCCACTGAAAGGTGACCTGCCATTCGAGCAGGATCGAAACCAGTTGTGTTGCAGATTTGAATAGCGCTTCGTACACCGATTCCTTTGACGGATGTGAGGGCTGAGGACAGCGGTTTTAGACCGTCCATATCGGTATCTGCCATACGGAGAATGTATGAAAAATCATCTCCTAGTTCTTCATCCTTTGATTTTGCCATTGAAGTTCACCTATACGATGCGACATGATGTCAAGCAGTTTTCCGACCAACAACCCCTATATCAAGACCGCGATGCAGGTGTCCGATTTCAGGGCTCAGATTTTTTCCCAATCTGAACACAAAAAAGCAGATGATTTGAACCCGTATGTTTGGTCAAAAACGCCTTCCTTCGTCCTTGCCTTCTTTTCAATTGGCGGTCGATATTGCCTTGTAATTTTGGCTGAATTGACGCGTCTAGGCCCATTCGAATGGTCATTGCGGAGATGTCATTTTCTAGTGCCGTCGATACAACTTCCTCGATGGTTTCTTCATCGAGGGGTTTGTCAAGAATTTCAACCACTCTACCCGTGGCTTGGACGAAGGGGTGATGAGGATCTTTCAATGGTCCGTTGTGATGAATGCGTGGCCTTCGTGGCGATGAGTCGGCCCAACGCACATCAGCTGCTGTCGACAATTGTTCAGAAATCCAAGCATCAGCAAGACCAGATTCGACAAGTGCAGCATCAAGAATTGTTACCCATTCATTACGTCGAGCGGTGAGCAAAGAGTGACGGTCATTTGTTGACATAGGCTCCCCTTCCTCGATGACTGAATTTGGAGCACCAAAGGTTGGAGCAAGACGAATGAAACGCTTCTTGATGCCCGGTGTAGAGACATTGCCTAGCCACAGTTCAAGTCGATCAACACGGCCTCCTCCCCTCGACATCCAAGTCCATGTGCGCTCAATTCCTGGCCAAACTTCTTCGACAAGAGATTCGACTTCTTTTCGTCGCTCATCGGTTAATCGGGGAGAAAGATCGAGGACAATAGAAGGCCCTCGAGGCGATTCTGCGAGATATGGTTTCCACGCTTGGAAAACGCTTGGAAGATTTGGTTGCATCTCATCCAGTCCGTGCGTACGGGAATTTCTCGGCCGAGCAGGGTCGAGGTGAAGGAAGGAAATGCCTCCCATGGCTTGGATATCGACTGATTGAATGGCCTCTTCACTTGCTGTTCCATCTCCTGCGAGGACTGCTGAACGACGATGCCAGCCTTGATCGAATGTCTGGAATCGTTTTGCGATTGTATTCAAATTGAGACAACTTGCAATCGCTCGATCACGATCTAATTCAATCCCTAGTGCAGGCATTTTGAGTTGGGAAGCATAGGCGGCTAATTGGATGCCTGAACCACATGCACAGTCAAGAAGGACACCGCGAGGAAGAGAAAACTCTGCAACGGATTTTGCACGAACCATTGCCACTTGCCATGGTGTGGCAAGGGGCTTCCCTTCGCTCGCATGATAGAAGGCTAAATCGTTCATTGTTGCATCTGTTACAGGCGAATGAATCGCTTCTTGTTGTGAGGGAACAAGGACTTCCATGAGGCTCACCTAGTTGGTAATATCCGATCTTGAAAGGATGCTCTCGAAAGGAATTCCTGCTTCTGCAAACGCTTCGACACCGCCTTCTTCTCTGTCGAGAATACTGATGACTGCAATGACCTTGCATGATGTGTTTTCATGGATTCGTTCAACGGCTTTGATCGAAGAGCCGCCTGTTGTTGTCACGTCTTCAAGAATCACGACGTTTCCTCCTTCTGCAATTGATGCTCCTTCAATACCAGGAGGATTGTTGGTCTTTCTGCCACCTCTTCCCTTTGGAGATTTTCGTACCATGAATCCCTTACGCTTCTGGCTTTCAGAGCCTGTGATCACGATGGCTGTCAACGGTACCGCTCCCAATTCAAGACCGCCCACAAAGACAGGGTCCAGAGCATCCAGTCGATGATTAAACAGCGTTGAGAGGAGTTGTGCTGATTCGGTGTGCATCATCACTGGCTTCATGTCGAAAAACCAACGTGAGTTGCGTCCAGATGCAAGCGTAAAAGCGTCATCAGAACCGCCGTCGAGAAAAGCAAGTTCTCGAACCAATTCAACCAAGCGCTCCCATTCGGGCATAGATTTCAGTGAAGGATGAACGCTCATGGTTCAATCGTGGTGCATCTACCGCATGAATGTTCGGCTTGCGTTGAAGCAAAATCGTCTTCCGATTGCATCATAAAGTCTCGACATTGAAGGGCTGTTTGGGGGTCGTGAGTTGGGAGAAGAAACTCGAGCAACGGCGACTCTTGACCCCTTGATTGGAATCGATGTTGCCCGTCTCGAAAGAGAGATGGAGCAATACCAAAATCTACTGGATGAAAACGCTGACTATGCTTACAGAATAGCAGAAGAAGCAAGGAAACAAAATCTCGATCCGAAACCATTCGTTGAAATTCCAAGAGCGAGCGATCTTGCAAGCAGAACTGAGAAGTTGCTCATTGAACATCTTGAATCCTATCCTGTTGCGGATGATATTCGAGAAATGCTTGCTGAGCATGATCGTGAAACGACGTCAATTATCATGGCTCAGCGTGTTGCAAAGGGATTTCGTGAACAAGGGTATGACATGGTCAAATCCATCGATGTGGGGCTTCGAGTGGGCCTTGCAATTCTAACAGAGGCGGTTTTAGTTGCACCACTTGAAGGAATCAGCGAAGTTCGCTTATTGAACAATTTGGACGGTTCCCCCTTCGTTTCAGTTCACTTCGCTGGACCGATTCGTGCGGCGGGAGGTACTGCACAAGCTCTTGCTGTACTCATCGCTGATATGATTCGTCGAGAACTCAAGGTTGGACCTTACATTCCAAGCGATGGAGAAGTTGAGCGTGTCAAGGAAGAATTTGGCTTGTATCGAGGCAATCTGCAGTATCGACCTTCTCCTAAAGAAATTGAAGAAATCGTTCGTGCTTGTCCGGTGATGATCAACGGAGAATCAACAGAATCAATTGAATGTGCAGGATATGGACGTGTTCGAAACATCGACGAAGCGAGAATACGCGGAGGTGTTCTTCTCGTTATTGGAGAAGGCATGTGCCTTAAAGCGCCTAAAATTCAGAAGCATACCGAGCGGCTAAAGGTCCCTGGATGGGATTTCATCTCCAAATTCGCTTCCAAAGGAAAAGACGAAGCAGGGTCAAACGATCCTGACGCATTCAAAAGTCGGAAAGTAAAACCGATTGACAAATTCATGAAAGACATCATCGCAGGGCGGCCGATATTCGGGGGGCCTCAGCAACCAGGTGGCTTCAGACTTCGATACGGGAGAGGTCGGCCTTCTGGGCTTGCGGCAGCTTCTCTAAATCCTGCTTCAATGCTCGTCCTTGACGACTTTATTACCGTCGGAACACAAATGAAAATTGAACGCCCAGGAAAAGCGTGTGCAGTGACTCCAAGTCATGATTCTGAAGGGCCATATGTTGTTCTTTCCTCTGGTCAGTTCTTGCGTGTTGACGAAGCGAGCATTATGCAAAAAATTCGGCCAGACATTCGCTCCATTTGGGATAATGGAGAGATCGTGATCGGGTATGGGGAGTTCATGGAGAACAACAAGAATTTGGTTCCTGCTGGATACACAACCGACTGGTGGGCGAGCGATCTTATCGATGCACTACGAACTCCTGAGGACGTCAAGGCTTTTATCAAAATCTGCGATTGCAGCGCTGATGCTCCTCAAGGCGTCCCTGGATCGACAACAAATGAGGATGGTTTTGAGCAATTCCATATTCGACGACGATGGCATCGATTCCTATCGCGCATGACTGTGGATTGGGCTCAAGCGTCCGCAATTGCAGAACGATGGCGAACCTCCATGCCACCGCCTCACAACCCTTGGTTCCTCGACCTTCCTCTTGAATGGGTTCCAGGCGTCCTCAAGGCATTGCAAAAAGGAACGGTTGAGCCTGCTGGTAAGATGCCTGATTCAACCCGTGAACATCCATTCAGTGCTTCAAAATGGTTGCGTTTTGCTGGAGCTGCTTCAGGATGGAACCCCTCAGAGATGGATAAGTTACAACCCGAAACAATTCCTTCGGTTTCTGAACTGAAAACCATCGGATATGACCTCCTTCCCGAAGAACCAATCTTTGAGAATTCACTTCCTGAAGCATGGACATTCATGCAGCATGGATTGCTCAAAGGGACATTGCTCCTTCTAGGCATACCTCATCACCATGAAGGAGATGATATCGTTGCAACAGGCGGCTGGCAAGCTATGCTCAATGGATTTGGTTTTACGACCCGTCGATCTGAAATTCATCAACTCATTGACCTCGGAATCGCTGTTGAACAACGGATTTTAGAACTTCGAGATTGCAATACAGTGCTTCGTGCTGAAGGCGCTCGCTTATTCGCTCTCGAAAAGGAGCGTTCGACTGTTCGAATTGCTGCTGAGACCGAAGCACGTCAACGTGGTCTTGGCATCACAGAAACGGATCAAGTTGGAAAGGAGGCCGCTGAATCTGTTGTTGATGAAGGGCCCGAAAATGCATCTCGATACAAGACTTCACAGCGTATGCACGATGATCATCAAGTGGATGGCATTCTGCCTCTAATTCGAGAATCGTCAACTCTTCGCTGGGAGCATGCGGCTCCACAACGCATTGGTTGCAGAATGGGCAGACCCGAAAAATCGGCTCCTCGTGAGATGTCTCCTCGATCACATACACTCTTTCCAATCGCATTGGAAGGGGGAAATCAACGCCTTATCGCAAATGCTGCAGGTAAGGGGTCAATTCGTGTCCAAATGGGCAAGCGTTTGTGCTCCAAGTGTGGGAAGGATTCTCCGTTCATCACCTGCCATCATCGCGCAGTTGACCAAGATGGATTGCCGAAGATCGGAGAAACGTGTGGAGGTCGAACCGATATGCGAGAATCGACAAGCAAGAGTCGGCGCAGAGGTGAGATGCAAAGCGTTCCAATCGAATCTATTCTCGAAGATGCTCAACTTCGTATTGGCATGACTCGGTTGCCTCAACAAGTCAAATGCGTTAAAGAGCTCAAAAGTAAGAATCAGACTCCAGAGGCCATCGAAAAGGGACTTATTCGTGCAAAATACAACCTTCCAGTGTTCCGTGATGGAACCATACGTTTCGACATGAGCGATGTTCCAGTAACACATTTCACTCCAAAGGAAATCGATGTTGATTGGAAACGACTCCACGCTCTTGGCTATACGCATGATTGGGAAGGGCATCCACTCGAACGAGATGATCAGATGTTGGAATTATTCCCTCAGGATTTCATTGTTGCAAAAAATGCAGCCGACTATTTTGTCCGCACAGCCCAGTTCGTTGATGAGGTCTTAGTCAAGTTTTACAAAATGGAACCGTACTATAATGCGACCACAAAAGACGATCTTGTTGGGCAACTCATTTGCGCTCTGGCCCCGCACACTTCTGGCGGAGTCCTCTCTCGAATCATTGGGTGGGCGGATTGTTCAGGTGGATATGCTCACCCGTTGTTCCATGCTGCAAAACGGCGGAATTGCGATGGCGATGAAGATGCGATTATGTTATTGATGGACGGATTATTGAACTTTAGTCGTGAAATATTGCCAGCAAATCGTGGCGGCCAAATGGATGCTCCACTTGTTCTTACGACGCGCCTCAATCCAACTGAAATCGATAAGGAAGCATTGAATGTTGATGCTGCCTGGTTCTATGAACGTCAGTTCTATGAAGCGACATTGAACCAGCCTCATCCAAAAGATATCGCCGATAGTATGGACTTTGTTGAACGTCGCCTCGGTACTGTTGCTGCTGTCCGTGGCTATGGATACACACATGATTGTGAACGCATGGATGAAGGACCAGAACTTTCTGCTTACAAGACATTAGCCACCATGATCGACAAGATGAATGGACAACTGAATTTGTGCCAGCGATTGCGAGCAATCAATGCCAGAACTGTTGCATCATCGGTTATTCGATCTCACTTCCTTCCCGATTTACGTGGCAATCTCAATGCATACGGGCGGCAGAAAATTCGTTGTCTGAAGTGTGGAAATTCTTACAGACGAATGCCGCTTGCTGGCCATTGTATTCAACCTGAGAAGGTCGGTGGACGCGGATTGTCCGCTCACGGTGTAACTCGAAGTGAAGGGGGACAATGCAATGGCAAACTCGCGCTGACCGTTTCGGAAGGAGCAGTGCGCAAGTATATCGAAGTGACAAAGCACGTCATGGATACGTACGGGGTCGATACCTACACTCGTCAAAACATGGAATGGTTGGCAGGAAGTGTTGAATCACTGTTCAATAACGATCGAGCCCGTCAAATGTCGCTCTCAGATTTTTTGTAATCATTGCGTAAGTGGATCTCTCCAAGGTGAATCGTTTGCTTCATCCGCTTCGGGCATACCAACTCGAGTTTTTCTAAATTCACGTGGCTTGTCATCCTTGGTTCCAGTTGATTTTCCATCAGCGTATTTGGAAACAATCTTTCGAACGCCTATTTCACCAAATGCAACTGCTACAAGCAAAACTGAGAGGATGAGATGTCCCCAAATTGCTATTGGTGCAAAGGGTGCAACATCAAGTGTTTGAGTGGCGAGGATGTTTTCACCAACCGTTGTCTCAAGCATATATTCTCCAGGAGGCAACTCGGCTTCAAGCGAAACAAATTCATTGGTTTGGCCACTCCATGAAAGAACGGTTTTACCATCTTTATCAACAAGTTTCCATGAAACAGGTTCAATTTTCGAAGCGTCATCAACATGAACAAATTCAGATTTAATTTCTATTGGAAGGTCTGCTGAACTTCCGAACACCGGTTGGAGAGAGACTTCTCGGTTTGCTTGGAATTCATGATCGACATCGTTGAGTTCTTGAGATGCAACATTATTTGACACGTTTGCCCAGATGATGTTAATGATGAGAAACGCAAAAGCCCACATACCATAATTGATAATTTTACGGGCCTCCATAATATCACTGTCTCAATCATAGTTTATGAGATGGTGTCCAACACCCAGACGAATCATCGCCTCTTTCATCCACTGTAATTTGTCCAATTTTGCAACAGGGTTCGTGGCACCAGACCACATTCCAACCTCTTGAGTGGAAAAACCAAGACATTCAACATGACGAAGATTTATTCCCATTGAATGTAGAAAACAAAGAGCACGATCTCCATCAGTAAATCCTCCAGGATTATGCATCCCAGAAAATGAAGTTCTCGTTTGATGTGTTAGGGTCAAGGTTGGAACGGATTTCATGGACGCCCATTTTGTGCATAATTCATTCCACGTTTCCAGATTATCACCATGTGCATGCAACACAATGTGAACTGAAGATTCGGCAGCCCGCTGAAGGTGCTCGGCCCCATCTCCATCACTGACCACGCAGAGTACTTTGGAGAGATCATCGACCGCTCCAACCGCTCCATCAGCAGCAATAAAACGGGCTTCTGTACCGAATTCAGCGGTTTGAATTGCTCCCGATCCAGCTCCGATAACATACACTTTTTCTGCTGCATGTAAGCGTTCTTGAAGGGTCATTGTCGCTTCCAGACGTTGCTCAGCATTCCATTCCTTTCGGCCAAATGGGGACGGTTTAGAAAACAAGGATTCCATTTGTTTCCCTGACTCTACATCGCTTTGAAGTGCATACCCGAATGCTTCGCGAACCTCATCCTGCAATAGAAGAAGAGGTTCGAGCACATCACTGAACACATCCGTTCCTGCAAGGGCATATTGAAGAAAGGTTTGGATTGTCAAGTTCATATGGTATCGGGTTCATTCCTCTGATGTGCCCCGACCAACCAGTCAACCAATCGTCACTGATGAAGTGACGCTTGCGCGCTATCCGTTCTTGCCTCAAGCAAGCGGCTGGATTCAACAAATGGCCGCTAAGCACAATATTTCGTTGGATGATTTAATCGATGGACCACTCATGGAGTCCGCACGAAAGAGAGCCCGTATTCGATTGGTCGATACTGTTCAATCAAAGGAAGGTGTTGAACTGAGTGGTGGCGACATCCATACCGAAGAGGGGCGATTGATTGAAGCATTCTCTTTCTATTACGCCCGACTTGTGATATGCGCCTCCGAAGATGAACGTCTTCTTGCTCGTTGGGCTCAAGCGGAAGCGTCTCGTGCAGAACATCTTTTGATCAGAGATGCTGTAAATCTTGAACCAATTGCACGTACCTACATCTCTGTACTCGAGAAAGTCGAAAGTGGAAGCGCATTTCGACGAAGCGTCGCTTCTTCTGATATTCAGGCACTTCGGCAAACCAAAGATGGATTGGAATGGAGCCTTGGTCTCTCTGATTTTATTGAGGTATGTCCCCGCATCACAGGAAACCGTTGGAGACTTCCAAATTGTGATATTGAGAAGGGAATTGTCCGTCTACATAACGAAGTCAAATACAGTTCAACAGCCAAACTGGCACGTCTTTTGCGTGAACACATCAAATCAGATGTGGAACGGGAAGGAATTGAAAAAATGGCTGAAGTAACCACCGATTTAGCCATTCGATTGGCTGAACCTGTCGGCATGGTTCGGAATCTTCTCAATCAGAAGACAAGCGAAGCGATTGCATTGGTTGGTGCGGAAGAAGAAGATTGGCCGCCGTGTATGAGAAAGGCTGTTGCAGACCTTTCAGCCGGCGTAAACCTCAACCACTTTGGGCGACTGTTTCTTGCTTCAATGGCTGCAACCTTGGCCTTGCCCAAGGAAGCATGTGTTGATTTCTTTAGAGGCGCCCCTGATTTTAGCGAAGGGACGACTTCCTATCAGGTCGATCACGTCTATCAGCACGAATACACGCCTTCCAGTTGTTCAAAGTTGAAAGTTAATCACAATTGTCCTGTATTACCAGGAGATAACAGGCTGTGTGACCAACCATGGCTTGACCATCCCCTGAAGTACATTCGCGCGACTCAACGCCGAAAACGACGTGAGCAACAAGCCCAAGCACCTCAAGAACAACCTCCATCAGATTCAGAAGGAACAAGAGTTTGAAGTGGAGGAACGCTTAGCATTGTTCAGGGAGCGAAATGACACGAGTACTTGTCCTGACTGTTGACCGAGATAATGATCTTGGAATCAAGACCTCGATTCGAGGTCCTGTCATCGGCCGACGACAAGTCCTCACCGCTGCTCTAAAACTGGGTATTGCCGATCCAGAAGAAAGCGACACAAACGCTATTCTTGGCGCATTATCTCAACACGATTCACTCCTCGAAACGGGTGGAGAAGATGATGAAGTCGAAGTTGCAATTCTGACTGGTGATGAAAAGGTAGGAGTGCGTTCTGACCGTTCGATTGCTGCTCAATTAGAGGAGGTTGTTTCAGCCTTCCAGCCTGATGAAGCAATACTCGTTACCGATGGAGCAGAAGATGAATCTGTCCTTCCAATCATCCAATCTCAGGTTCGAATCGATCATGTCGAAAAGATCATTGTAAAGCAATCTAAGGGAATTGAAGGGACTTACTACTACATCGTCAAGGCGCTTGAAGATCCAAAATGGAGAGCCAAGTTCATGATCCCAATTGGATTGGTTCTTGCAATATTTGGTCTCGGTATTATGCTTCCAAATGAAATTGGTGGCATCGTAATCGGAAGCCTTCCATTACTGCTTGGTTTGTTCATCTTCGCAAAAGGTGCAGGTATCGAAACAACCGTCAATCGAGTTGTTCAAGAAATGCGAGACAATGCTGATGCGGCAATGTTTTCGTCGCTGTTATGGACTGCTACTGTCTTTAGCGCAATCTTTGCAGGAGCGGAGGGATGGCAAACCTTTGACGATCTTGTTGATACTGAAACGACGACATCCATTGTTTGGATGCAGGTGGCTAACTCATCCCTTGCTTGGATTGTTATTGCCTTCCTGACCTCAACAGCTGGTTTCATGCTTCTGAGATTGAAGCGTGGAAGTTTTTCTGGACAGTTGCTGGTTCTGAGCATCTTTGGTATGGTCGTCTACTCCTTCGTCAACACCGCTCTTCAAATTGCAATTGATATCCTCAGCGGAAATGATTACGAATTTAACGTTACGAATATTGCAGACACCCTTTCAGTACCTCTTGCCTGGATTGTTGCCCTATGGCTTACAATAACGATTGTGAAGGGATTGAAAGCAAAGCAGGCTCAATCTGAGCGTTACTGGGGCATCTGATTAAAGGACAAATTTCGGCAGATGTCGAGCGATTGTACTGTGACTCACAACGCCTGCGAGCACACCATCATCATTGACAACTGCAATTTGATTCAAGTCATGCGTTAGCATAAGAGCACCTGCCTTGAGAAGTGGTGTCTCGAGACGAACAGTCATTGGTGGAAGATTGATGAGTTGTTTTGCTTCAATACCATGCATCCAAGCAATTGAACGGTTGACCGTTTTTCGCGAAATGAGTTTTAGCACATCGATTGCATGAATTCGACCCATAGGGACTCCATCACGGTTCACGATGAAGAGATGATCCAACTCTTTCACGGTCATCGCTTCAAGAACATCAGCCATCGAAGCAGTAGAACGTACTGCTCGAGGTTTTTGCATAACCTCTTCACACGTAACTTTACGAACATCGAGTCTGTTTTTAGCCGACTGCTTTCGTACGCCGTTGCTTGATTTTCGTCGATTAAGGCTTGCCATAATACACACTTCTTGTCCTGCCCGCTTCAGGTAACCCATAAGAAGGCTTGTACGGTTATCCCTTCCAGATTACAGTATATGAACTCCGTAATCAGGAGTCAAGAACAAAACAACTCAAACCTCAAAACACAAGAGATGAACGGCGTTGTATGAGTTCAATCCCTGTCGACGTATTAACGCGGATTTCAAGCCTGCAAGGTTACGAACGTCAACTCGAAGTCGCATCCGTTGCACAGCAATACGGAATGGCTCCTGAAGAAGTCGAAGCAATTGCAAACCGATTTTCAATGGGAACTCCTCAGCAATCAATGCCTGGTTTCCAACCCGTAGCAAGTAAGGAAGTTCCTCAGATACCCTCGCAAGCACAAACCATTCCAGTCAATCAGATGAGATTCCAGTATGATCCAACGGATGGAGCAAAAGAGAGAAGAGCGAAAGTCGATCAAGCAATCCTTTGCCCTGCTTGCGGCGTTGCCTTAGGCATACCAAGTCAACGACCGATCAAGGTCACGTGTCCACAATGCCTCCATGAGGCCCTGTTTCAGTAAGTTAGACTTATTCGTCTGATGCGACAAACATGTCCATTGCTGGAGCTGCGAGTGCAAGAATACCGGCGATGATTGCCATGAAGAAACTCAATCCTAGAGATGCATCATTTTCTAATTCAGGCCTCATTAGCATCCACCCGAGTGTACCTAGAAGCATCATTCCACCAGCGCCCCAAGAGACGATCTTCTGGGCAATATCTGGTATTCCGTCCATTGCATCAATTCCTGCCATTGGGAGTATCATCATTGCTGCAAAAAGACCTGCCATTACGATTCCAACCCAAAGACCAATTGTTCCGATTGTCCCTGCAGTAGCCATTTCGCAAATTTCATCATCGTCTTCGGATGTGTCATCACAGAGTTCTCCGTAATCGACAGTTAAGCTAACGCCTAAGAATTTCGATTCCGCTTCATTAAGACCATAATTTGCCTCACCGCCGTCCTCATCGAGAGTCATCCATGAAGACCCAAGTACTGCGAGTAAACCGAGTACGAGTGAGAGAACTACCATTCCTGCCATTACCATTCCTTTCATTTTGCTATCCATATTTTTCACCTATTGGTTAAAATGTTATTTTTTTACATTATATTTATACTCTTATCCCAAGAGATGCCTTCAAATGAGGAATTTGAAGCAGTTTCGTTAAAGCGAGAATTGATTAGACTGATTTTTTTCAACAGGATATGGCCCTTCCAAAAACACCACGTCTTTGGCCCTATGAGCCGCTTAACTCTCCGCTTCCCTTACCGAAGCAGGCGTTAGTTTTCACAGAGGAAGAGTTGTTTTGGATTGAATCTGAGGTGATTGAAAGCCAATCGATTTCTGTTAATGACCTTAACAAAACAGTCTCTGAATGGAAGACGGAAGCGGGCGAGTCTGTTGATTCAATTCTCTCTGGACTTGGAGTTCCCCTCATGCAAGAGCGAAAGTTGATCTTACTGACTGGAGAATTAGCCAATCCCTCTCGTCTCTACGACATTGGTGCAGGTCCAATGCCGATTATCAACGTTCGAATCGATGATGTTTGTCGAACTTGGAATGATACAATGGATGCTCGAATGGTTCAGCCTGGCGTCCACCATATCACGTTAGCTCGAACCCAAGGATGGTGGGAATCGACACATTTAGGATTTGCAACTTTGCCGCAAATTCGACAATTGATCGAGCATCTAGGAGACGGTTCTCGAATCAAATGGAAGCCTGCTAAACTCGCAGAAGGATCCCTGCATGTGCTCCATGATACTGCGCTTGAAGCTCCAACCATTGATGACATTCAATGGGATGGAACTGTCGAGTTAGTCGAACGCGAACGCCCAGCGTTTGATGGCCCAGAACTCCCATTTGAAGAAGTCTTTACACCGATTCATACCTTGGCAGGGTGCTATAATCATCGAGGAAGATTTGCTCGATGTGTTCATTATCTGCAACGCTCATTCCATGACAACATCTACCGACGAGGTTCAGCACGAGTCTGGAGCGATGTCATTTCTGTGATTAAGAAGTAGAGTTGATGAGAACAATGCTCATGAGGCACCAGTCCTTGGGAAGAACAAGAGGGATTCGATGATCATCGCACCAAGTGTTCTAACAGCAGACCTTGCGGCCCTCGGAAATGCTTGTCAAGAAGCCGTTTCCGCTGGACTTGATTGGCTTCATCTCGATGTCATGGACGGAAACTTTGTTCCGAATCTTACCTTTGGTCCTCCGGTTATCAAGCAGTTGCGGAAACACTTGGGCGATGGCCCTGTATTCGATGCTCATTTGATGATTGAAAATGCAGAAACCATGTATCAAGATTACATCGATGCTGGTTGTAATCATCTTACCGTCCATGTTGAGGCTGTTACACATCTCCACCGTCTCCTCCATGCAATTCGGGAAGCAGGAGCAGGGGCTGGAATCGTACTCAATCCCGCAACACCGATTGACATCGCCTTGGAAGTCCTTCCTGATGTTGATCTTGTTCTGATTATGAGCGTTAATCCTGGCTTTGGTGGTCAGTCGTTTATTCCAACTGTTGAAACGAAAATTCGTAAACTCCGTAAGGCAATCGATGAACAAGTCGCTGCTGGTGGACGTGATGTACAATTGCAAATCGATGGTGGTGTGAAATCACACAACATTGCCATGTTAAGAGAATGGGGCGTTACAAACGCAGTTGTCGGTTCAGGACTCTTCAATGATCGAGGAAGTGTTGCTGAGAACCTTACAACGCTTCATGAAGCCCTCAATGTTTGAGTGATTTGATGCGAATCCTGTTGGTGACATTGCTTCACCCGCTTCCAACGAATGCTGCGAGAGGTACGTTTGTAGCCGATCATGCTCAACTTCTTCGTGACTTAGGCCATGACGTACGCATCGTCAACCCGCTACCTAGAATGTTACAGTACATGGAACAAAGCCGCTCAACACTTACCGGAGTTGCAAAAGCTCCTAAAAAATTTGAACATAATGATTTCGAGATTCTTTCCCCTCGATTTATTGCTCTATCAGATCACCCCTATCCTTCATTGACCTCAAGAAGTGTACGAAATCGAAGAAAAACCATCGAATCTTGGCTCGGAACCTGGCGTCCAGAGCACATCATATGCCACACACTCTGGCCTGTTGGAGAACTCGCAAAGTCTCTTTCAAAGCGATGGAAAGTCCCTTGGACGGGCGTGGTTCATGGTCACGATGTTGATGTCGGGCTTGATCATCCAACCATCGGGAAAAGAATTCGTTCACTGATGGAATCTGCTGATTCAATGGTCTTTGTTAGCAAAGGACTGAAACATTCGTCTGAACAGAGAACTGTCTTACCAAGGGCTTCGTTTGTCATCCCTTGTCATTCTGAAATGGATGATGAATGGGCTCGGCCAATGAAGCCGTGGAAGGGAAGATGGAGAAGAGAAGCCATCGATATTCTCTTTCCTTCTGATTCAAGACGGCCAGAAAAGAACCATCTGCTTGCCCTTCAAACGGGTGAAATCCTCGAAAAGCGTGGGTGGATTGTTGGAATGACGACACTCAAGCAACAGCCACGAAGCATTGTTTGGGATCGGATGATTGTTGCAGATATTACACTGATTACTTCCCATCGCGAATCTGGCCCTCTTGTTGCGAGGGAGTCAATTCTTTGTGGAACACCCGTTGTTTCAACCAACGTTGGTGATGTAGCAACATACCTTCCAGATTCACTGGTCGTTGATGAAGCAACACCTGAGCAACTGGCTGATGCCTGCGAAACAGCACTCGAAACAAATTGGATTGAAAACCCAATCACTCTGCCTCAGAAGTTCTCTCAAGAGTCTGTGAGCCGACAGTGGTCTTCATTGCTTCAAGGGCTTGAGGAAGAAGAATGAACAATGGAAGTCCCGAAAGTGCCCACCATGATCGTTCTGAGAATGCATAACACGTCACAAAAACAAGCCCGATAGTGAGTATCCATTGCAATCCTCGGTCCTTGAACTCCTTCCATCTCTGACTCAAACCAATGCCTGCAAACAGCATAATGAATGTTGAAGCGACTGAAGCATAAGCAGCCATCTCAAGAGCGGCCCCTACGCTTTGATCAGCCCCCCAACCAATCAAGAGCCATCCGATGAGTGTCGCCATGATGACAACAAGAGCGATCAGCCCAGTGAATCTCCAAGGCCGAGATCCTGCTTGTAATGACGTATAGGAGGGCACACTCAACACTGTTAACGCCCAACCTGCAAGTAGAAGCATGAAGATATCTTGAGCTGAAGCACCAAGACTGCCGTCGAAATACTCCGATGGAAATGCGACGGGAAGGAGGACTGCGACGATACCTGCGCCCGATAATAATCCAATTGGTACAAGTCCAAAAGCAATCGATTCAACGCGATTAAGATGTGCATTGAAGAGTTCTTCATTTTCACGGGAAGCGCCAAGAACAGGAAGTAAAGCAGCCCTCATTGCTTGAGGGATAAGCAATCCAGCAAGCCAAGCCAATTGAGCTACATGAAACAACGCCACTTCTTCAAGTCCCAATTCTACTGATAGAATGAATTTCTCGATTCGAATAACATAAGGCAATACACCCAAGGTGATAGCAAACGGTAATGCTGCGATAAGGAGCGATTTCTTATTCTCCCAAATCGATCCCAATTCTTTGAAATCTGTTTTCTTATTCTGATTTGCATTTGAGACGCGATATGCACCCCATAATGCAAGCAAGCACCCAATGCTTGCACCGATCAAAAAGACAAGTGCATACCAAACAACGTTGGTTGAGGATACGAAATAGAGCGCCCCATATCCAGCAGTGGTTACGCCTCGCTCCACAACTTTCGTAATCGACTCAAATCGAGCATCTCCAGAGGCACGTAAAGCAGTTCTAGGCGCATATGATGCGATGTGAACAAGAGCGATGACTGCCGCTAGCAGCATCAGACTATCATGGGCTCCAAGGTAGAGAACCATCCCACAGGCAAGAGGAGCAAACACAAGGGCTGCAATGATTTGTAAACGATAGATTTGAATCATTCCAGACCAGATGGAAGATGGTTTTCTTGGACCATCTCGAGCGAGAAGAGTTGGTAAGCCTAAATCGAGAAGCAAGAAAAGAGTTGCAAACAGATCGAGAGCTATGACAAGAAGACCGTATGACTCTGCGAGTAAGGCTCGAGCAAGAAGCAACTGGCCAACAAGAGCGAGGAAGACTGCAATGATATCTGCAGCACTTAACCAAACGCTGTCGCGGCCAAAAGATGGGCGTCGCGACACATGCTCCATGATGCTTCCAGACGTTGAAGACGCATGAATCAATGGGTATCGAGTTATGCAGTTGCTGCTGGTCCTTCCGGCCATCGTTGGTTGTTTTTCCTTGTAG